>JBBSIT010000618.1:0-3499 GCA_038231995.1 Acetobacterales bacterium
AGCAGAACGCCCGCGCAGCCCTTGCCATCGCCGACCGCGGCGTGGTGATCGAGAACGGCCGCGTGGCGATCGAGGGCACCGGCGCCGCGCTGCTGGCCAGCCCCGAGGTCGCGCAGCGCTACCTCGGCACCGGGGCCGCGACGCGGGTGTCCGACGACGAGAGCCGGCGGCTGGCCGCGAGGCTGCGGACGCTCGTGTTCCAGGGTGAGGAGTAACGCCGTGCCGAAGCTGCCGATCACGCTGGCCTGCTGGGACTACGACCGGACGCGGGCGATCGCCGACGGCACGGTGCAGCCGGACGGCATCGCGCTCAACTACCTCAGCCTGCCGGTCGAGGAGACGTTCTTCCGCATGGCGCGGTTCCAGGAGTTTGACGCCTGCGAGATGTCGCTCAGCTCGTACTGCGTGACCTTGATGCGCGACGACCCGCCGTTCATCGCCATCCCGGTCTATCCGTCGCGGTTCTTCCGCCACTCCTGCATCTTCGTCAGCACGGCCTCGGGGATCACCGAGCCGGGTCAGCTCGTGGGCAAGCGCGTCGGAGTGCCGGAGTTCCAGATGACGGCGCCGGTGTGGATACGCGGCATCCTGGCCGACGAGTACGGCGTGGCGCCGGACAGCGTGGAGTATTTCAGCGGCGGGCAGGAGGAGACCGGACGGGTCGAGAAGCTGAAGCTGGACCTGCCGCCGAGCATCCGGGTGCGCCCGATCGGGCCGGACCAGACGCTGGCCCGCATGCTGGCTGACGGCGAGCTGGACGCGTTCCACACCGCGCGGGCGCCGAGCACGTTCTACTCGGAGCCGGACCGGGTGCGTCGCCTGTTCCCGGACTACGTGTCGGTCGAGCGCGAGTATTTCCAGCGCACGCGCATATTTCCGATCATGCACGTCATCGCCATCCGGCGGGCGGTGTATCGCGCCAACCCTTGGATCGCGACCAGCCTGCTCAAGGCGTTCGTCGCGAGCCAGAGGATCACCTACGAGGGATTGATGGTGACGGCGGCGCTGAAGACGATGCTGCCCTGGCAGGTGGCGGCCGTGGAGGAGGCGCGGCGCGAGATGGGCGAGGACTGGTGGAGCTACGGCTTCCACGCGAACCGGCACGTGCTGGAGACCTTCGTGCGCTACCACCACGAGCAGGGCCTGTCGAAGCGCCTGCTGCGGCCAGAGGAGCTGTTCGCGCCCGAGACGCTGGAGGCGTTCAAGATTTAGGGTCGCGTTTACTCCGCCGCCGTGAAGCCGCGCCGCAGGAAGATCGCCCGCGCCTCCGGCCCGGCGAGGAACGCCATGAGCGCCCGCGCCTCCGGCGTGTCGCGGTCCCGCACGACGGCGAAGGGATAGGTGATGCGCTCGTGGCTGTCCTCCGGGAACGTTCCGGCGACCGCGACGCCCGTGCTCGCGGCGGCGTCGGTCGCGTAGACGATGCCGGCGGGCGCCTCGCCGCGCTCGACCAGGAGCAGGGCGCCGCGCACGTCCTCGGTGCGGGCAAGTCGCGGTTCCGCCCGCGCCCACAGGCCCAGCTTGGTGAGCGCGTCCTTAGCGTAGAGGCCGACGGGCACGTGCGCCGGGTCGCCGGTGGCGAGCCGCCCGTCCGGACCGAGCAGGGCGGCGAGGTCGAGATTGGGGCCGATGTCCACCTGCCGCGCGCGGTCCTTCGGCACCACGAGCACGAGCCGGTTACTCAGCAGGTCGCGGCGCGTATCGGGCGCGATCAGGTTCCGTTGCGCGAGGTAGTCCATCCAGCGCTGGTCGGCGGAGGCGAACAGGTCCGCAGGCGCCCCCTGCTCGATCTGCCGCGCCAGCGTGGAGCTGGAGCCGAAGGAGAGGCGCAGCTTCGCGTGTCCGGCCCGCTCCCACGCGGCGGAGACATCGCGCAGGGCGTCGGTCAGGCTCGCGGCCGCGAACACGGTGAGCGGCTGGGCGGAAGCGGCCAGCGGGGCCAGCAGGAGCAGCAGAGCAAGGAGCAGGCTTCTACGTCGCATAGATAGTCTCCGTGGCTTGAGGTTGAGCGGGGCGGCTCAGTCCACGGCGATCATGACGTCGCTGGCCTTGACGACTTCGCTGGCCTGCATGCCTTCCTTGAGGCCCAACTCGTCCACGGCCTCGTTGGTGATGGAGGCGGTGACGATGGTGCCGCCCACGTCCAGGCGCACATGCGCCGTCGTGGCGCCTAGCTCCACCCCTACTACAGTGCCGCGAAGCACGTTGCGCGCGCTGATCCTCATGGTGCTGTTCCTCCTTCGATACCGGGCCGGCCCGGGACGCTGCCGGCGCTGTGTCGCACCTAGCGTAAGGCCGCCAAACCGGCGAGGCCTGGCAGCAGCAGTCGCAGGCTGCCTGGCTCCGGCACGGGCGTCGCTGCGGTCGCGTCCAGCACCTGCAAGCTGACGAGATTGCTGACGTAGCGCCCGCCGGCGGGGTCGCCGGGCACGGCGAGGTGGGCGAAGCCTTCCGTGCCGAGCGGCTGGCCGTCCTGGGCGTAGGCCAACAGGTCCGCGGCCCCGCTTGCGCCGAGGTTCGGGGCCAGCTCGCCGAGCGAGAACGCGGCCTCGTAGCCGTCGCTGCCCGTGGCGAGGACGTATTGCCGCAGCGCCGCGCCTCTGACCGCCGGGTCGGCGACCAGGCCGGCCGCAGTCAGCAGCGTCCACAGCGAAACGCCGGTGAACGTGGCCGACACTGGCCGGCCGCCGGCGGTGTAGGTCACGCTCTCCGTCGTGGCCGGGAGTGCTGCCAGGGCGGCAGTGTCGTAGGCGCCGGGGCGCGCGACCAGGCCGGAGAGGGTGAAGCTGGTGGAAATGCCGCCGCCCTGGGACGGGTTGGACGGCGCTTGCACGACGTTGAGCGAGGCGATGTTGGAGACGTAGCGGCCGCCTGCGGCGTCGCCGGGCACCACGGCGCGGGCGAACCCATCGGCGCCGAGCGGCTGGCCGTTCTGGGCGTAGGCGACCAGCACGGGCGCGCGGCTGCCGCCGAACCGCGGATCAAGTTCGCCGCCGGAGAAGGCAGCCGCATAGCCGTCAGTGCCGGTGGCGACCGCCACGTTGCGCAAGCTGCTGTTTCGGGCGCCGGGCACGGGCGTCAGGCTGCCCAGCACGGACCACAGCGTCGGGCCGGTGAACGTGGCCGACACCGGCCCCCGCCCGGTCCCATACGTGACGGCCTGGGTCTGCGACGGCAGCGCCTGCAGATCGGACAGCGCGAGGGTGCCGGGCCGGTCCACGGCGCCGGTCAGTTCGAGGCTGGTGGTCGGCACCGCCATGGCGGGGTGCAGGCACAAGAGCGCTGCGGCGCCGGCCAGCACCGTCCGGAGCAGGACGGCGCGCATCTAAACTGCGTCCAGTTCGAGACCCATAGTTGTCGTGCTTGGCTGCACGGCGGTCATTCCCATATGGCGGCTTTCTGGTGAAGGTGTCGTCAGAACTGATGTTACGAGTTGATCGTGAGCGCTGGGGTCAGACGCGGGCAGACCTGCGCCGCTTGGCCCTGAGCGCGCCGCATG
>JBBSIT010000619.1:0-3498 GCA_038231995.1 Acetobacterales bacterium
CATTTGCTCTGTCCCGAGGCCGCCCGGGCGCTGGACGAGATCGACGCGGCGCTGCGGAGCGGCCCGGCCCGGCGGCTGGCCACACTCCGGCTTCCCGGCCTCTATCGGCAGACCTGGCAGGAAACGCTGCTGTTCCGCATCTGGTTTATGGTGGGGTGAACCCGCAGGCGCGGAGCGCTGCCAACATGTGCGAGGGCGCCGGTGCAGTCGCCTGCAGCGGCGGGTCGAGCGGCAGCGCGATGGCGCGGGCCAGCAGCTGGAGCGGGCCGGCGCCATCGCCATAGATCGGGTCGCCCAGGATAGGGCAGCCGAGATAGGCGCAATGCACGCGCACCTGGTGCGTCCGTCCGGTGCGCGGGCGCAGCTCCAGCCACGTCATCCCCTCCGTCGCTCCGAGCACGCGCCATCCCGTGCGCGCCGTCTGGCCGGCCGGGTCCACCGCCATGCGCCATCCCGCCCGCGCAGTGCGTTTCAGCAGGGGGGCGTCCACCTCGCCCGCGTCCATGGGCGGCCTGCCGCGCACCACGGCCCAGTAGGCTTTCTCCGCGCGCCCCTCGGCGAAGGCGGCCTGCGCCGCGTGCAGCGCTGCGCGCCGCAGCGCCACCACGAGGCAGCCGGCCGTGTCCGCATCCAGCCGATGAGCGAGCCATGGGCCGTCGCGCCGGCGGGACAACAGGGGGAACCAGTCCTCGACGCTCGGGCCGCCGCGCGGGCCGGGATGGACTGGCAGGCCGGCGGGCTTGTTGAGCACGACGAAATTCAGGCTCTGGCAGAGGATGGGGGGCACGGAGGTACATAACGGAAGCAGCCGTGCATCAACAACAGGCTGGAGCCAGCCCATTTCCGAGGGCGCGATCGGTCGGTCCGATCGCATAAAGCCGTTGCCGGGCATCGAGCTTGATGCTCAAGTGATATTATCGTCGCTGCATTCAGGTGAGGTTTCGATGGCTTCTTTGCGCAGCGCCTTGCTATTCGCGATGGGCCTGGCCCTTTCCGGCTGCAGCGCCGGCATCATCCAGAAAGAGGACATGCTGTCCGCAGCCGGTTTCCAGTATCGGCCTGCGGACACGCCGCAGAGGGTCGCCTCGCTTCAAACCCTCCCTGCGCACAAGTTCGTCCGCCAGGTCCGCAACGGCAGGGCGTTCTGGCTCTATGCCGACCCGACCATCTGCAAGTGCATCTATGCCGGGACCGACGAGGCGTTCAGCGCCTATAAGCAGGAGATGTTCCGGCAGAGGCTCGCCGACGAGAACCTGATGGCGGCCCGGATCGCCCAGGATGCGGCGATCGAACAGTGGGAGTTGGGCCCCTGGGCACCCTGGGCGCCCTACTACTTTTAGAGCGGCTGCAGGCCAACCGGCGACACTCTCGTCGCCGGCTGGCCTGAGTAGCAGCGTGAGACAGAGCGCTAGCCGGCAGGACCGATGGTCCCCTTGCCGGGCGCGGGCGTCTTGTCCGGGTAGCGGCACGGCTCCGCCGCCGGGCAGCGCCAGCATTCCGGGCGGCGCGCCTTGCAGATGCGGCGGCCGTGCAGGATCAGCCAGTGGTGGGCGATGCGCAGCACCGCGCGGGGGATGCGGGCGACCAGGGCGTCCTCGACGGCCCGCACAGTACGGCCGGGCGCGAGGCCGGTACGGTTGCCGAGGCGGAAGATATGGGTGTCCACCGCCATGGCGTCCTGGCCGAAGGCGATGCTGAGGACAACGCTCGCGGTCTTGCGGCCGACGCCGGGCAGGGCTTCCAAGGCGTCGCGGTCGCCGGGCACGGCGCCGTCGTGGCGCTCCAGCAGCAAGCGGGAGAGCTCGACGACGTTCTTCGACTTGGCTTGCCAGAGACCGATCGAGCGGATGTGCCCGGCGACGCCGTCCACGCCGAGGGCGACCATGGCGGCCGGGTCAGGGGCGGCGGGGAACAGGGTCTGTCCGACGCGATTGACGGCGGCATCGGTCGTTTGAGCGGAGAGAACGACAGCGACGAGGAGCTCGTAGGCGTTGGTGAAGCTCAGCTCGCTGGCGGCGTCGGGGTAGGCGGCCGCGAGGGCGTCGAGGAAGGCGTGGGCTTGGGCGACAGTCATGCGCGGGGTCGCGCGTGGGGAGCGGGCGGCGGGCATAAGGCGGGTATCGCGCGGCGGCCGCTCGTTTGGCAAGCAGGGTGACATGGCGGCGGGGCGCGCTACATATGGTCGATGCAGGTTACGAACAGTCCCGTGTTCGAGGCGGTGATCGTGCCGCACCGCAGCCTGTCCCGGCGGGGGCTGCGCATGCTGATAGGGCTCATCTGCACGTTGAGCGGAGGGGTATCCGCCGGGTTGTGGCTCGTGGGCGCATGGCCGGCAGTGGGATTCTGCGGCGCGGAGATAGGGCTCGCGGTGGCGCTGCTGCGGTGGGATGCCCGGCGGGTGCGGGCGAGCGAGCTGCTGCTGCTGTCGGAGGCCGGGCTGCGGGTGGTGCGGACGGACGCGCGAGGGCAGCGGCGTGAGCAGGTCCTGCAGCCGGCATGGTTGGGGGTGTTGCTGGAGGACCGGCCAGGCCGCGTGCCGGCGTTATGGCTGACCAACCGCGGGCGGCGCTTCGAGGTCGGTGCCGCGCTGGGCGAGGTGGAGAAGCGGGACCTGGCGGAGGCGCTGCGGGCTGCGCTGCAGCGATGGCGCAACCCGGTGTTCGACAACCCTCAGTTACGGGACTAGGCCGCATGTCCGATCAAGGCGCCGATCCGCCCAACGCCTCGCAGCTGCGTCAACGAGCGCTGTCCAGGTGGGACAACGAGGGGGGCGCTGGGCCAAGCGGTCCGCAGGTGGAGCCGACATCGGTCGAGGACCGGGTCCCGATGCCCGAGAACAATGCCGCCGAGCTGGGAGCGCTCCATATACGCGTCATCGCGTTGGAGAACCTGGTGATCGCATTGCTGGCCACGGCATCGGACCGGCAGCTTGAACAGGCCCGCGAGATGGCGCGCTACATCTCTCCGAGGCCGGGCTTTACCCACCACCCGCTGACGACGCATGCGGCGGCCCATATGGTGGATCTGGTCGAGCGAGCCGCTCGCTTCCGCCCGCCCGCTCAAACCTGACGTTCCACGATCAGTTGCTTGATCGCGCCGATCGCCTTGGCCGGGTTCAGCCCCTTCGGGCAGGTGTCGGTGCAGTTCATGATCGTGTGGCAGCGGTAGAGCTTGAACGGATCCTCCAGCGCGTCCAGCCGCTCCCCAGTCGCCTCGTCACGCGACTCGGCGATCCAGCGATACGCCTGCAGCAGGATGGCGGGGCCGAGGAACCGGTCGCCATTCCACCAGTAGCTGGGGCAGCCCGCCGTGCAGCAGAAGCACAGGATGCACTCCCACAGGCCATCGATCTGGGCGCGCTCCTCCTTGGATTGCAACCGCTCCCCGTCGGACGGCGGCGGGGTGTCGGCCTGCAGCCAGGGCTCGATGGAGCGGTACTGCGCGAAGGCCTGCGTCAGATCGGGAACCAGGGGCGTTGGTGCACTCGACAGATCCAGG
>JBBSIT010000620.1:0-3495 GCA_038231995.1 Acetobacterales bacterium
CTGTTGGGTGGGGCGATCCTCACGGAGACCGTGTTCAACATCCCCGGCATCGGCCGGCTGGTGGTGGACGCCATCGCCCGGCGCGACTACCCGATCATCCAGAGCGTGATCCTGGTGTTCTCCGGCGTCTACGTGCTGGTGAACCTGGCCGTGGACCTGTCCTACACCCTGTTCGACCCGCGGGTGCGCGGCTGACATGGGGCTGCCCCGGTCCATCCGGCGTCACGCCACGCTCCTGATCGGCGGCGCGCTACTGCTGGTCGTGGTGGGGCTGGCGCTGGCGGCGCCGTGGATCGCCCCCGATCCCATGCGCCTCGCGCCCGCGGAGCGGCTGCTGCCGCCGTCGGCGCGGCACCTGCTGGGCACCGACCATCTCGGGCGGGACGTTTACGCACGCGCCATGTTCGGCGCTCGCATCTCCCTGGTGGTGGGCGTGTCGGTCGCGTTCATCTCGGTCGCGATCGGCCTGGTGATCGGGCTGGCGGCGGGATACTGGACCTGGCTGGACCTCGTGGTCATGCGGCTGATGGATGGGATGATGGCGATCCCCGCCATATTGCTGGCGATCGCGCTGGTGTCGTTGAACCGTGCCAGCGTGCTCATCGTGATCGTAGCGATCTCGATCCCGGAGATTCCCCGCGTGGTCCGTCTCGTGCGCTCCGTCGTGCTGACCGTGCGGGAACGGCCGTATATCGAGGCCGCGGTGTCGGGCGGAACTCGCGGCCGGAAGATCATCCTGCGGCACATCCTCCCCGGCACCGTGCCGCCGCTGATCGTGCAGAGCACCTACGTCGTCGCCTCCGCCATCCTGATCGAGGCTGGCTTGTCCTTCCTGGGCGCCGGCGTGCCGCCCGACGTCCCGACCTGGGGCAACATGATCGCCAGCAGCCGGCTCTTCATCGCCCGCGCCCCCTGGACCGTGTTCGTGCCTGGCACGCTCCTAGCGATCGTGATCCTGGCCGTCAACCTGATGGGCGACGCGTTGCGCGACAGGCTTGACGTGCGCCTGATGCGGCGGATTTAGCCGTGCAAGCGGTCCTTCAGGTCGAGGATTTGCGCACCCACTTCATCACGCGTGAAGGCGTCACGCGCGCGGTGGACGGCGTCTCCTTCAGCGTCGGCCAGGGCGAGACGCTGGGCATCGTCGGCGAATCCGGCTGCGGCAAGAGCGTGACGGCGTTGTCCATCATGCGCCTGCTGCCGCAGGGCCTGGGCCACAATGCGGGCGGGCGCGTGCGCTACAACGGCGCCGACCTACTGACGCTGGACGAGGCGGCGATGCGTCGCATCCGCGGCGACCGCATCGCCATGGTGTTCCAGGAGCCCATGACCTCGCTCAACCCGGTGCTGACGGTGGGCGACCAGATCGCCGAAGCCGTGATGATCCATCAGGGCAAGAGCCGCGGCGCTGCCTGGGACCGGGCGGTGGAGATGCTGAGCCTCGTGCGTATCCCGGATGCAAGGCGGCGCGTCAGGGACTACCCGCATCAGTTCTCCGGGGGAATGCGGCAGCGCGTGATGATCGCCATGGCGCTCAGTTGCCACCCGCAGCTGCTGATCGCGGACGAGCCGACGACGGCGCTCGACGTGACGATCCAGGCGCAGATCCTGAAGCTGCTGCGCGAGCTGAAAGCCGAGACCGGCGCCGCCATCCTGATGATCACCCATGACCTGGGCGTGGTGGCTGAGACCTGCCAGCGGGTCATCGTGATGTATGCCGGCCGCACTGTGGAGGAGGCGGAGGTGACGGAGCTGTTCGACTGCCCGATGCACCCGTACACCAGGGGCCTGATGGCCTCCATCCCGCGTCGTCGACCCGGCGTCCCGCCCCTGCCGCGGCTGCAGGAGATCCCGGGCATGGTGCCTGACCTGCGCACCGCCATTCCCGGCTGCGCCTTCGCTCCGCGCTTCGGCTTCGCCACCGCCCGCTGCGTGGCGGAGGCGCCGGCCCTGGTGGAGCACCGCCGTGGCCACGCCGCAGCGTGCTGGGAAGTCGCCCGGGTGCTGGCGTCATGACGGAACCCGTCATGGAAGTGACGGATTTGCGAAAGCATTTCCCGGTGCGGGGCGGCGTGCTGCGCCGGGCGGTGGCTGCGGTCAAGGCCGTGGACGGTGTCAGCCTGTCCATCGCTCCGGGCGAGACGTTGTGCCTGGTGGGCGAATCCGGTTGCGGCAAATCGACGGTGGGCCGACTGATCCTGCGGCTGGTAGAACCGACCAGCGGCCGCATCCTGCTGCGGGGCATCGACGTGACCCATCTGGGCGAGGCCGCGATGCGCCCGCACCGGCGGCACGCGCAGATGGTGTTCCAGGACCCGTATGCCTCGCTGAATCCCCGTCTGCCGGCCGGCACGATCGTGGGCGAACCGCTGGAGAACTACGGCGCGTTGGACGCCCCCGCCCGGCGCGCCAAGGTCGCGGCACTGCTCGAACGCGTCGGGCTGCGCTCGGAATCCGCGGAGAAATACGCGTTCGAGTTCTCGGGCGGCCAGCGGCAGCGTCTGGGGATCGCGCGTGCCCTTGCGCTGGACCCCGGGCTGATCGTGGCGGATGAGGCGGTCTCGGCGCTCGATGTATCGGTCCAGGCGCAGGTGCTGAACCTGCTGATGGACCTGCAGGACGAGCGCGGCATCGCCTACCTGTTCATATCGCACGACTTGGGCGTGGTGGAGCATATCGGGCACCGGATCGCGGTGATGTACCTCGGCCGCATCGCCGAGATCGCGCCCAAGGCGGAGCTGTTCGCGAACCCTCTGCACCCCTACACGGAAGCGCTGATCGCGGCGGCGCCGATCCCTGATCCACGGGCACGGCGGGACCGGCTGGTGCTGGAAGTCGACATCCCCAGCCCGATCAATCCCCCCTCCGGCTGTCGCTTCCACACGCGCTGCCCGCTGGCGATCCCCCGCTGCACGCTGGTGGAGCCCGTCCTGCGTGAGGTCGCGCCGGGCCGCGTGGTCGCCTGCCACCTGAGGTGAGCGGCGTTCTATGCTCGACGCGGACAGCCCTTGCGGGCCCCTGGCTATGTACGTAACAATTCTCACCCCGGCAAGATGGCGCTTCCCGCAGGAGATCACGCCCATGATCGCCGATCCGATCGAGTTCGAGTTGTTCAAGAACTCCATTCTCTCGATCGCCGACGAGATGGCGCTGACGATCTTCAGGACGACCTATTCGGGCGTGCTCAAGGACAACATGGACTACTCGACCGCCATGTTCGACGGCGCGGGCAACCTGGTTGCGCAGGGACTGACGCTGCCGGGTCATCTCGGCTCGATGCCGACGGCGATGCGGTCCATGCTGGAGACCTTCGGCGGCGACATCAATCCCGGCGACGTCTTCGCGTTGAACGACCCGTTCCGCGGCGGCATGCACCTGCCGGACATCTTCGTCTTCAAGCCGGTCTTCCACCGCGGCGAGCTGCTCGCCTATGCCGCCACGATCTGTCACCACACCGATGTCGGCGGCCGCGTGCCCGGCTCGAACGCCTCGGAC
>JBBSIT010000621.1:0-3462 GCA_038231995.1 Acetobacterales bacterium
ATGTCCGGCTCGAACCCCAGCCCCGGCGTCTCCGGCAGCGTCAACGACGCCTGGTCCGGGTTCCACAACGGATGCGGCCGAGTCTCGAGCGTGATGAACGCCGTCTCGAGCGGCGCCGACCGCACCATCGACGCAACCACGTGCGCAGAGGCCAGATAACCCGGGCCCCAGTAGAAGCAGTGCGGCACGACCCGCACCGCATAGGCCTCCGCCAGCGTGATGATCCGGCGCATCGCGCTCACGCCGCCGACCTTGATCACGCTCGGCTGCACGAAGTCGACCGCCTCGGCCTCGAACAGCCGCTTGAAGTCGTGCAGCGCGCAGATGTTCTCCCCGGCGGCGATCGCCACCCCCTCCCTCCGCACGTCGGCGATGCCGTCGAAGTCCTCCGGCGGCCAGATCGGCTCCTCCAGCCAATGGAAGTCGTCATCCGCGATCTCGGCCGCGATCGCCCGCGCCTCGTCCACCGCCCAAGGGCAGTTCACGTCCAGCATGATGCGCGTCGCGGGCGCGGCCGCCTGCCGCGCCGCGCGGAACGCGGGCACCGTGTTCTCGTGCAGCTTGATCCATGTGTAGCCCGCGTCCTGCGCGCGCCGTACGTTGCGCGCGATCGCCTCCGCGTCGCCGCCATAGCGCATCAGGCTGGCATAGAGCGACAGCGGCCGCGCCTCCCCGCCCAGCATGCGGAACAGGGGCACCTCGGCGCGCTTGGCCGCCAGGTCCCACAGCGCGATGTTTATCGCCGACAACGCATACATCACCGGCCCGGCGCGCCCGAAGCCGTGGAACGCCCGCTGCGCCTCCTCCATCGTCGCAGCGATCGGGCCAGGGTCGCGGCCGAGGAACCAGGGTGCGACTAGCGTGTCCAGGATGGCCTGCGTGCCGGGATTGACCAGATGGCCAAACGCCTCGCCCCAGCCGACCAGGCCATCATCGGTCGCGACTCGAACGATCAGACTCTCCATCGCCGTCCAGGGCCGCGCGCTCAGGCTCGGCCGCATGCCGATCTGCGGCCCTCCGGTTTCGAACGGGATGCTGACGCGCCAGGTCTCGATGCCAGTGATCCTCGGGCTGACTGTCATAGATGGGTCCTCGTCAGGCGGCGAAGCGGGCGATGGCGGCCGGGTCGAAGGTGAAGCCCCATCCCGGCCGGTCCGGCACGACGGCCCGGCCCTCCTTGTCCAGCTCGATCTGCTCGCGGTACAGCGGCCGGAACCAGGGCATGTCTTCCAGCACGAACGCGTTCGGAAGCGCCGCCGCAAGCCCCAGGCTCATCTCGGTGAACAGATGCAGCGACACCGGCACGCCCTGCGCCTGCGCGAGCCTCGCCACCCGCATCAACCCGGTCGGCCCGGCCATGCGCTGCAGGTCCGGCATCAGGATGTCGGCCGAGCGTTGCCGCAGCATATCCTCCATTCCGTCGGCATACTCCGTCTCCCCGCTCGCGACCGGCGTCCGCAGCGCCGCCGCGACTGCCGCCTCGCCGGCATGGTCGCGATAAGGCAGCGGCTCCTCCAGCCAGGCGAGCCGGAATTCCTCCACCATCCCGCCTAGCCGGATCGCCCCCTCAACCGTCAGCTGCTGGTTCGCGTCCGCCATGAGCATGACGTCCGGCCCCACCGCCTCCCGCACCGCGCGGACGCGCGCGGCGTCCTCGGCCGGGTCGGGCTTGCCCAGCGACATCTTCACCGCCCGATAGCCGCGGGCCAGCACCGCGGCCGCCTCCGCCTGCAGCGCGTCGACCGATGCCGACAGCCGCAGCCCGCCGCTGGCATAGGCGGGCACGCCCACCGCCGCCGAACCCAGCATCCGCGCGACGTTCAACCCCGCCGCCTTCCCCCGCAGGTCCCAAAGCGCCATGTCGATCGGCGCCAGCCCGATGGCCGAGATGCCGCGATGCCCGAAGAACATCAGCTCCGCCTCGGCCTGCCGCAGGAACGCATCGCCGCACGGGTCGGCGCCCACGACCAGCGGCTCGAAACTACGGACCATCGCGAGCAGCACGTCCAGCCGCCGTCCGTTCAGGCTGAAGCACAGCCCCTCGCCCACCGGGCCCGCATCCGTCTCCAGCGTCACCAGTACGCAACCAGCCGTGCGGATGACCAGGCGCGCACTTGGGATCGGCCGGGGCAGCGGCACCTGCACCACGGCCGTGCGCAGGCCCGTGACTCTCAACTCAGCTTCCCGCCCCGCCGGGCACGGTATCGAAATACATCTCCTGCCAGCTCTTCGGCTGCTGCTTGATCACGCCTGTCTTGAACATGAAGTCGGCAGTCGCCTGCGCGCCCTGCGGCCGCAGCGTGAACTCCACCCCCGGGTCGCCCATCATCGCCACCAGCTCGTCCGGCGTGGTCTTGTCCCGGGTGATCCGCAGATAGGCCTCGGCCGCCTCGCGCCGATCGTTGTTGATCAGGTCGGTCGCGTCCTGCAGCGCCTGCAGGAAGACGGCGACAACCTTCGGGTTCTGCGTCCGGAACCGCGTTGTCGCCGCCAGCGCGCTGACCGAGTGCGGGCCGATCGCGTCGAACGTGCTGGCCACCACGTGCATGCCCGGCTGCGCCAGCTCCATGTGCTGGTACGGCAACGAGCTGAAATGCGACGTGAATGACCCGCCGCCGGCCAGGAGCCCGATCATCGCGTCCGGATGCCCCATCGACAGCGTGTTCGGGTCGAGCTTGCGGTACTCCGCCTCTCCGAACGCCTTGGACGCCAGGATGTCCAGCATCATCGCCTGCATCGACACTTTCACCGACGGCAGCGCGATCCGGTCGTCCGGGCCGTAGTCGGCCAGCGTCTTCAGCCGCGGGTCCTTGGTCACCAGCAGCAGCGGCATGATGTTCATGCCCGCCAGGCCGCGGATGCCGATGCTGCCGCGGGTCTTGTCCCACATCGTGACCAGGTTCGACATGCCGACTGCGCCCACGTCGAGCGCGCCGGAGATCAGGCTGTCATTCAGCACCGCCGGGCCGCCCATCGTCACGAACTCGGCTTGCAGCTCGATGCCGGCCGCCTTCGCCCGCGCGCCGATGAAGTCCCGGTCCTGCAGGATCACTAGCTGCATGTAGGGCAACCCGTACTGCAGCCCGACCCGCAGCCGGTCAGTCTCCGCCTGCGCGCCCCTGGCTGCGGCCGACCAGGCCAGCCCCATCATCAGCACCAGCTTGAACAGCCGCATGACGCCCCCCGTTCGTTTTGCCGCCGAGCATAGCGCGGCCGGCGCTCGCTTACAGCACTCCTGTGACGCTGTTGCATGGACCGGGCCGGTGGCGCTGCAGGCGAGGCAGATGTAGGAGGCTTGCCCGTCACTGATCTCTGGATGCCTGCCTTGCCGTTCAAGCTGAATGCTGATCGCCGTCACAATATTCCCAAGCAGAAGCGCAAGGTCATGAACTGGCGCGCGTATGACGCCAGCTTGCGCCAGCGTGGCAGCCTGACTTTGTGGATCGAGGACGGCGCGCTGGA
>JBBSIT010000622.1:0-3460 GCA_038231995.1 Acetobacterales bacterium
GGGAGACCGGCGGCCCCGAGGTGCTGAGGCTGGAGCACGTGGAGGTCGGCGCGCCCGGTCCCGGCGAGGTACGGCTGCGGCAGACCGCGGTGGGCGTGAACTACCACGACGTCTACATCCGCGACGGCTCGTACAAGGGCTGGATGGACCTGCCCGGCATTCCCGGAGTGGAGGCGGCCGGGGTGGTCGATGCGGTCGGGCCGGATGTGGCTGGGTTCGCGCCAGGCGACCGGGTCGCCTACCTGACACCCCGCTACGGCGCTTATGCCGAGGGGCGGCTGATCCCGGCGGAGCAGTTGCTGCACCTGCCCGAGGCCATCAGCGATCAGACGGCCGCCGCCGGTATGGTGAAAGGCCTGACCGCCTGGCTTCTGCTGCACCGCGTCCACCGTGTCCGGCCCGGCGACCGGGTGCTGGTGCATGCGGCGGCCGGCGGCGTAGACCGGATTCTCTGTTGCTGGGCGGCCCACCTCGGCGCCGAGGTGATCGGCACGGTCGGCAGCCCGGAGAAGGCGGCTCTGGCACGGCAGTCGGGTTGCGCGCACACGATCCTGTATCGCGAGGAGTATTTTTTGGCTCGCGTCGCATAGATCTCGGAGGGGCAGGGGGTGGGTATCGCCTACGACTCCGTCGGCCGGGACACCTTCGCGGGCTCGCTCGAATGCCTCGGCCTACTCGGCCATCTCGTGAACTTCGGCCAGTCCTCCGGCCCGGTGGAACCGTTCGCGGTGTCCCGCCTCGGCGCCAAGTCGAACAGCATCACCCGGCCCGTGGTGTTCCACTACGTGGCCCGGCGCGCAGCGCTGGAGGAAGCGGCCGGGGCGTTCTTCCGGGCGTTGACGGACGGCGTCCTGACGATCGACGTCGCCGACACGTTCCCGCTGGCCGGGGTGGCCGAGGCGCACCGCGTGCTGGAAGCGCGGGGCAGCACCGGGTCGCTGATCCTGCTGCCGTGACCGGGTCAGCGGATCGGC
Source organism: Acetobacterales bacterium (assembly GCA_038231995.1). GTDB lineage: Bacteria > Pseudomonadota > Alphaproteobacteria > Acetobacterales > Acetobacteraceae > JBBSIT01. The sequence continues at coordinate 975 of JBBSIT010000622.1, forward strand.
GAGAAGCGGGTCGGCACCAGGATCTTGTTTTCCATGGACAGGATCAGCGGCCGCACCTTCGCGACGTAGCGCTTCCAGTCAGGGTCGCTCGTCAGTGCCGCGCGGGCCCGGGTGCGCTCGGCCAAGTCCTCGTAGCCCCATAGGTGCACGGCCTGGTTCAGCGGCCCGATCTCTGTCTGGAAGTAGCCGAGCATGCGGGGCAGGATGCGTGTCTGGATCGGCATGCCTTCCGCCTCGTACAGGCTGAAGTAGGTCTGCACCTCCGACGCAACCAGCGTGTAGATCCGCTCCTCGACGATCACCGGACCGGTCCTCCCTGCATGTGTCCCACATTGAACGGCTGGACGGCGGAACCGGCAAGCTGGGGCGACCGTGGTGAATGACGTGTCCGGCCTGGCATGGACCCGGCGGGACGGCGTGGAGCTGCGTCGCTTCACGCAGGGCAGCGGCCCCGGCATCGTGCTGCTGCCGCCGCATGGCCGCGGACCCGGCGACTTCGACGCCCTGGCGCCGCTGCTGGCCCAGGCCGGGCTGCGCGTGATCCGGCCGGAGCCGCGCGGATTCGGGCGGAGCACCGGCCCGCTGGACAGCACTCTAGCCGACCTGGCCCAGGACGTGGCGGCGGCGATCGAGGCAGAGGGCGGCGCGCCGGTGGTGGTGGCCGGGGTGGCCTACGGCAACCGGGTCGCGCGGATGCTGGCAGTGCTGCATCCCACCTTGGTCCGCGGGCTGGTCCTGATCGCGGCAGGCGGCCGGTTCCCGCCCAGCTCCGAAGCGGCTGCTAAGCTTCGCTTGGTGCAGGACCGCGAAGCCCCTCTTGAACGCCGGGAAGAGGCTGCCCGCGCCGGGCTGTTCGGGGCGGGTTGCGCCCTGACGCTCGCGGAGATGCGCCTCGACGACATCGCGCCGGACGCGCTCCGCGCCCAACCGCTCGATGCCACACGGTGCGGCCCGCTGGATTTCTGGTGGCCCGGTGGCACCGCGCCGATGCTGGTAATTCAGGGCGTACAGGACGTGCTGGCCCCGCCCGAGAATGGCCGCTCCCTGCAGCAGGACTTTCCGGACCGGGTGACTCTGCTGGAGCTGCCAGAGGCCGGGCACAGGATGGCACAGGAATGCCCAGGCCTGGTCGCCCACGCCATCAGTTCCTGGCTCCGGAGTCTCCAGCCCTAATGAGACCTGTGCGCGGGAGGCTTGATCGGCTCGGGAAATTGAGTATTCCGGCCGTCTCTAGGGTGAGGCGGGCATTGCTTGGCGGTGCATCGCCCCGATCCGTCTCGCTGCGGGGCATTTTGCTTTGCCGCGAGCAGACTCCGGGCATGGCTCACGCCGACGCGCCCGCGAGCAGGCGCCAGCTCCGGCGCAGGTTGTAGGCCATGGCTGTCAACCGAACTTGCAGGCTGGCCTTGGCCAGGCCGAGCCAGCGCATCCGGCGCAGGCCGTAGCAGCGCTTGGCGGTGCCGAACACCTTCTCGATTCGGGCACGCACTCGGCTGACCTCGGCGTTGTGCGCCTGCAATCGCGCGAGCGCCTCCGCCCCGCCCCAAGTACCGGTGTGAACGACGCGTGGCGTGCCGCCGCGAGCACGGATGGCCGCCTCGGGTCTGCTCCCCGCAAAGGCGCTGTTGCCGTATGTGTCTCCGGGCGCGTCGGGCAGGATCGCATCCAGCTCGGCCGCGTCGTGGACGTTGGCGGTCGTGACCTCGACGCCGCGGATCAGCACGGCGTCCTGGTCGGTGGCGACGTGCGCCTTGTAGCCGTGCACCGGCTTGTGGCTGCGGTGCCCAGCCCACCGCGCCTCGCCGTCGTGCTGGATGCTGGCGGACCGGAGCAGGGTGGCGTCCACCAGCGTGCCCGTGCGCACCACAACGCCGCGCGCATCGAGCTGACGCGTGACAGCCTCGAACAGCGCCCGGTCCAGCCCGCGGCGCACCAGCTCGGCGCGGAAGCGCACGAAGGCGGTACGCTCAGGCGTGGGCTCGCCGGCCGCGAAGCCGCAGAACCGGCGGAAGCTGGCCCGGTCATCGAGCGCCTCCGCCAGGCGCACATCGGAGAGGTCGTGCCACGTCGCGAGCAGCAGCGCCCGGAACAAGGTCAGCGGCGGCCAGCCCGGCTCACCCTTGGCCGAGGCGGAGATGCCCGCGAGCAAGCGGTCCAGCTCCGTCCAGTCCACTAGGGCTGCCGCCTCGTCCAGCGACGTGCCGCCGCGAGGTTCCAAGCCACCCACCGCCAGCCGCTCCTGCCCGATCCGACGCCGCGCCATGCTCGCCCCCAGCCTGCTCCGGCCAGCATGGAATCAGATCGCCCCACGTCGGATCAAGCCTCCCGCGCACAGGTCTCATAATAACGTAACTGCCCAGGTAGGACCCATCGGACAGCGGCTTGACACGGGACTCGCGGCGTGAGTCAAGCTCTCCCTGTCGCCGTCCCCGGATCCCGAACCCAGTGCCGATGGTTGTGTGCTTCCCACCGCTGCTGCGGCGCCC
>JBBSIT010000623.1:0-3460 GCA_038231995.1 Acetobacterales bacterium
GAGTTCGCCGTCCTCCGCACGCTGATCTCAACCGCAAGAAAACAGGGCTGGGATTTGCTGGCCGCCCTGACAGGCCAACCCGACAACCTGGTCGCCGAACTGCGGATCACTTGAGCTTTCCGCGACAACCTGGGCAGTTACGTTTTGTGAAGAACGCGGTTACTCACGCCGATCGGCCAGCACCGCAAGCGGTGCCGGCCGGCGTGAAACCGCTTTGGGCTCGCACTAGGGCGGCTGGGCCGCCCCGAACCACGTCAGGCCGCCGTCTCGGCCGGGCGCTGCGCGTCCGCGCGGGCGGCGCCTTCCGCGATCATCTCGATCCGCCCGGTGATCTGCCCGCCGTCCTCGACCTGCAGGCGGCGGCAGCGCGCGGTGCCCAGCACGCGGCCGGTCGCACGCACGATCAGGTTGCCGCGGGCGGTCAGCGTGCCGTCGATGGTGCCGGCGATCTCGGCGTCCTCGACCTCAACCTCGCCCTTGAACACCCCGCCCGGCGCGATCGCCAGCTCGGTGGCGTGGATCATGCTGGCCTCGACCGTGCCCTCGACCACCAGCCGCTCGGCGTCCTGCACGGTGCCCTGGACGGAGATGCCGCGGCCGACGACCAGCGTGCGGCGCTCGGCCGGCTCGCGGCCGGGCCGGACGGGCTGCGGGGCGGGACGCGGGGCGCCGCCCGCGGGCGGGGGCGGGACAGCGGAAGGGTTCGGCGGTGCGGGGAATGGGGCGCGGCCCATGGATGGAGCCTCCTTCGGCGTGGCGGGACGGTAGGGGGGCACGCCGAGGCCGCTATCGGCCGGGCGATTGGGCTGGCGGCCTTGGTCGGACAGACCCGCGCCGCCTTCGAGCATGCCCTCGGAGGCGCCGGGCTCGGCGGCCCCGGGGGGGACGGCCTCGTTGCCGAGGGTGTCTTCGGGTTTGCGGCGCTTGAACACGGCGGCCTCCCACTTACGATGCGGCCGCCCGCCGGCCGGGCAGCACAGTCCGCGGGGCCTAACACGCGCGGGCAAGCCCGAACAACCCGCAACCTCAAGATGCACGCATCAGAGCAGCATCAAGCTGCTCGCTCTTCGTGCAATATACAAGCAGAGCACGGTCAGCCTGACCGTACGCTAGGACCGGTTTAGCACGTGCACCATCGCCGCCGTGCCCAGCACCGGCACGAGCAGGTTCAGCAGCGGCACCGTTCCGGCCAAGGCCAGCAGCAGGCCCTGCGCCAGCACCGGCAGGCGGCAGCGGGCATACAGGGCCTGCGCCTCCCCCCGGTTCATGCGGCGCATCGCGACACCGACGAACAGCCCGCGCCCGATGGCCCAGCCCGCGATGGCCCAGCCCAGCAGCAGCCCGACGCCGGGCAGCAGCAGCGCCAGCAGCAGCCCGACCAGTTGCAGCACCAGCACCTGCCCGCCCAGCGCCAGCCCGTCCCAGGCCTGCACCGCGAGCGACGCGCCCCGCGGCTCCGGCAGGCCCGGGTAGAAGCGCCGGTCCACCGCCTCGGCGATACGGTCCATGTACAGCGTCGCGATCAGCAGCGCCGCCGGCACGAACAGCCACAACGACAGCAGCAGCGCGCCGAACGCGCCCAGCGTGCCGGCGATCCAGCCCCACCACCCTTGCGTGCCCACGAGCTGCTCGATCCCCCAGAAGCTGCACGCCGCGAGCACGAGGAACACGGCCGCCGACAGCAGCAGGCTGCGCGCGACCACGCCGAGGAACACGGGATCGTCGAGCTGCGCCACCGCGCTGACGAGCGGGGCGCGGGTGATCGGGGTAAGCATGAGGGTGGCCTCTGGATGTTCTAAGGCGGCACGGTTGCAGGCGGCGTGTGTGGATGTTAGGCGCAGCCCGGCCGCACTCATACGCCCCTGCCGGCCGGAGACACTCATGCCCGCACCGCGCTTCGATATCCTCGGCATCGGCAACGCCATCGTGGACGTGGTCGCACCCTGCGAGCACGCCTTCCTGTCCCGCCACGACATGCGGCCCGGCGCCATGACGCTGATCTCGGCGGAGGCGGCGGACACGCTCTACGACGCGATGCCGCCGGGCCAGGAGAGCAGCGGCGGGTCGGCCGCCAACACCTGCGCGGTCGCGGCCGCCCTGGGCGCGCGCGTCGCTTATCTCGGCAAGGTCGCCGACGACCAGCTCGGCCAGGTGTTCCGCCACGACATCACGGCCGCGGGCGTGCATTTCCCGAGCGAGCCGCTGCAGTCCGGCGCCGCGACGGCGCGCTGCCTCATCCTGGTCACGCCCGATGGGCAGCGGACCATGAACACCTATCTCGGCGCCTGCGTCGAGCTCGGCACTGCTGACGTGGACGACGCGCTGGTGGGCGACAGCGCCGTGACCTACCTCGAAGGCTACCTGTTCGATCCGCCGGCGGCGCAGGCGGCGTTCCGCCAGGCGGCGGCGGCGGCGCACGCGGCAGGGCGGCAGGTCGCGCTGTCGCTGTCCGACGCGTTCTGCGTCAGCCGCCACCGGGCGGCGTTCCGTGAGCTGGTGCGCGGGCACGTCGATATCCTGTTCGCCAATGAGGCCGAGGTGTGCAGCCTGTACGAGGCGGACCGGTTCGAGGACGCGGCCCAGCAGGCAGCGTCGGACGTGAGGCTCGCGGCGCTGACCCGCAGCGAGGCCGGCAGCGTGGTGCTGCGCGGGGCGGAGCGCGTCGAGGTGCAGGCGGCGCCCGCGCGCGTGGTGGACACGACGGGCGCCGGGGACGCCTATGCGGCCGGCTTCCTCACGGCTTACGCGGCCGGACGCGGGCTCGCGGAATGCGGACGGCTGGGTAGCTTGGCGGCCGCAGCGGTGATCGGCCATCTCGGCGCCCGGCCCCAGGTGGAGCTTCGCGGGCTGATGGAAGCCCTGGCGTGATCCTCCAAATTTCGTGAGTGGACCGGAACCATCCGGCCCTCGGTTTCGTTCTTCCCATCGAGAGGCGCGTTCCGCGCGCCCTGCCCATTGTCCGTCACACAAGGAGATAGCCGATGCGCAAGACACTGCTGATGTCCGCCGCACTGCTGGGCATGGCCGTGGCCGCCCCGGCATTCGCTCAGGGCGGTGTTTCCGCAACCAATTCGCCACCGGCGCCGAACGCGGGCGTGTCTGCGCCGGAGCCGACCAACAGCCTGCCGCCTGGCGCGCCGACCGCGACCAGCATACGCCCGGGCGACACGGTCGGGAGCGTGAGAACGACGCCCCCGCCGATGGCGAGCGACCGCGGCATGACGGGCGTGCGCCCGATGCGGGGCCAGCGGTCCGAGGTGATGCGCGAGATGCCGCCGAGTCACACCGGCGGCTACAACCAGGCGCGCGGAATGTCGCCGAGGGGCGGCACGGGCGTCGGGTCCGGCCGCGGCATGGACGGCAGCGGCGGCGACGTGCCCCTGTCGACCAGGGCCAGCAACATAACGGCGGGTGACACGCGGTCGGAGATCGCGCCGCGCTTGCCCTCCCCGGATGCCGC
>JBBSIT010000624.1:0-3449 GCA_038231995.1 Acetobacterales bacterium
GAACCACCAAGTGTTTGGAAAGACTGGCCTCCTAAGATCGCGCCTGTGGCAAAATTTGCCACAGGCCGGTTTCTGCTATCCGACTGGAATTATTCAGAAAAACGGCAATTTGCGGCTGTCTCGTGAATAAGACGGGTTAAAGCGGTTTCAACCTGATCGGACGCGCTCTTGCGTCCGACCAGGTTGAGTAACCGCGTGAAACGAAGGCTAGAGCGGTTTCACGCGAAGTGAAACCGCTCTAGTGGTGAGCGGACTCCGCTGCCCCGATACGGCGCCGAGCTACGCGGCAGCCACACCGGCGGCGCCATATCGGACAGGCAACCGACAAGCATCGTAACTGCCCGTTTGAGACATCCTGCGGCTGAGGAGTGGCGCCAAGAAGCACCGTCGGGCCGAACCGCCCGAAACCTCGAACGATCGCTAACGAGGCGCGCGGCCTGGACTATTGGCTCGGCAAGCGCTTCTCCGAGAACCGCTCCACCACCGCCTTCGACCCGGCGCGCTATCTCGCCATGGACGCCGACCTGCGCGCCGCCTTCGGCACCGACCAGCACGCCGCCACGCTGCACTGGGTGCAATCCGGCGCGGCCGAGGGGCGTACCGTCTGATCCCCCCTTCCCCTTCGCGGCCTCATCAGCACATGTTGCGGTGTATCGCCCACCGAAGGGGAACCCCACCGCCATGACCAAGTTCGGCCTCGCCCAACCCGTCCGCCGCGTCGAGGACCCGCGTCTGCTCAAGGGCAACGGGCGCTACACCGACGACATCAACCTGCCCAACGAGACCCACGCTGCCGTGCTGCGCAGCCCGCACGCCACCGCCCGAATCACCTCCATCGACGCCTCCGCCGCCCGCGACGTGCCCGGCGTCCTCGCCGTCTATACCGGCGCCGACCTCGAGGCCGACGGCATCGGTGGCCTGCCCTGCGCCATTCCGCTGCAGAACCGCGACGGAACGCCCCGCGCCGACGTGCCGCATCCGGCGCTCGCCATAGGCCAGGTCCGCCATGTCGGCGATCCCGTCGCCTTCATCGTCGCCGAGACCGCCCAAGCCGCCCGCGACGGCGCCGAGGCAGTCCAGGTCGAGTACGACGCCCTCCCCTCCGTCACCGACCTCGGCGCCGCCATGGACACGGCCCAACCCGCCGTCTGGCCGAACGTCGAGCGCAACGTCTGCTTCGACTGGGATGTGGGCGACAAGGCCCGCACCGATGCGCTGATCGCCGGCGCCGCGCACGTCACCCGGCTGACCGTGGTGAACAACCGCATCGTCGTCTCCTCCATGGAGGCCCGCGCCGCCCTTGCCGAATACGACCCGGCGACCTCCCGCTGGACGCTCCACACCAACACGCAGGGCGGCTGGGTGCTCAAGGGCCTGCTGGGCAAGATGGTGTTCAACGTCCCCGAGGAGCAGTTCCGCGTCGTCACGCCCGACGTGGGCGGCGGCTTCGGCATGAAGCTGTTCCTCTACGCCGAGCACGTGCTGACCTGCTACGCCGCCCGCAAGCTCGGCCGGCCCGTGAAGTGGGTGAGCGAGCGCAGCGAGGCCTTCCTGTCGGACACGCAGGGCCGCGACAACATCACCCTCGGCGAGTTGGCGCTCGACAAGGACAACAAATTCATCGCGCTGCGCACCCGCAACGTCGCCAACATGGGCGCCTATCTCTCGACCTTCGCGCCCTTCATCCCCACCGGCGCCGGCACCAAGGTGCTGGCCAGCGTGTACGGCTTCCAGTCGATCTACGCCAACGTGCTCGGCGTGTTCACCAACACCGTCCCGGTGGACGCCTATCGCGGCGCCGGCCGGCCCGAGAGCAACTACCTCGTCGAGCGGCTGATCGACGCCGCGGCCGCCGAGCTCGGCATGGACCGCGTCGAGCTGCGCCGGCGCAACATGGTCCCGCCCTCGGCCATGCCGTACCTGACGGCCATGAAGCAGACCTACGACAGCGGCGATTTCGAGCGCGTGCTGGACGCGGCATTGGCGAAGATCGGCTGGGCCGGGTTCGAGCAGCGCCGGGCCGAGAGCGCACGGCACGGACGCAAGCGCGGCATCGGCATGGCCTACTACCTGGAGGCCACCGGCGGCTCCGACTCCGAGCGCGCCGAGATCCGCTTCGCCGATGACGGCTTCGTGGACGTGTATGTCGGCACCCAGAGCACCGGGCAGGGCCACGAGACCGCCTACGTGCAGCTCACCGCCGACCAGCTCGGCATCGACGGCGAGCGCATCCGCATCCGCCAGGGCGACACCGACACCATCCCCACCGGCGGCGGCACCGGCGGCGCCCGCAGCCTCTACTCCGAGGGCACGGCGATCCTCGCCACCGCCGCCACCGTGATCGAGAAGGGCAAGCGCGCCGCCAGCGAGGCGCTGGAGGCCGCCGTCGCCGACATCGCCTTCGAGGCGGGGCGGTTCAGCATCGTCGGCACCGACCGCGGCATGGACATCCTCACCCTCGCCGCCACGCAGCGCGCCAAGGGCGGCGACGCCACCACGCTGGACGCCGCCGAGGTCGCGGCGATCGAGAACCACACCTTCCCCAACGGATGCCACATGGCGGAGGTCGAGATCGACCCCGACACCGGGTCGGTCTCGGTCGTGCGCTACATCGTGTGCGACGACGTGGGCAAGGCGGTGAACCCGCTCATCGTGCGCGGCCAGGTGCATGGCGGCGTCGCCCAGGGCGTCGGCCAGGCCGTGTTCGAGCACACCGCCTACGACCCGGCGTCCGGACAGCTCCTCTCCGGCAGTTTCATGGACTACGCCCTGCCCCGCGCCGCCGACCTGCCCGACATAGAGGTGGATCTGATCGAGGTGCCCTGCGGCACCAACCCGCTCGGCGTGAAGGGCGCGGGCGAGGCCGGCGCGGTCGGCAGCCCGCCCGCCGTCATCAACGCCATCGTGGACGCGCTGAAGGACACCGGCGTCCGCTCGATCGACATGCCCGCCACGCCGGAGAAGGTGTGGCGGGCGATCCACGACGCGAAAGCCGCCTGAGCCAGCGTGTCCGGGGCGCCGCCGGCACCCCGGACGACGCCGCCAGCGCCGCACGCCCCGCGCCGCGGCGTAGGGGATCACGCGCAACCCGCAACGGAAATTAATTGCAATCGAGAAACGAAAATGCGACGGTGCCGGTCAATGGCAAGCGCCTCGCCCGGATGCGGGATCGCGGGGACGCTGGCCGAGTCTTGGAGGGCACGCAGCATGAGAAGCAGGCACGGGTTCTACCCGAAGGACATCATTCCGCCGCGGTCGACCTACTACGATTCCGGCCGGTTCGGGCGTCTGTTCGGCAAATTGCCGCCGTTCGCGTCCGATACGCCGCAGGTCCGCAAGGCGCTGCTGGAGATCGGCATGCCCGGCGGCATCATGGACGCCAAGGACGACCTGTCGGCCGGCCCGGTCAAGCTCATCACCGACCCCGCGCTGTCCGCCCACAACAGCAA
>JBBSIT010000625.1:0-3448 GCA_038231995.1 Acetobacterales bacterium
ATCTTCGCCACCATGCGCTCGGTCATCTCCACCGCCCGAAAGCACGGGATCAAAATCCTCCGAGCCCTGACCATGCCGACCGGGGATCTCGTGGACCTCCTCTCATCGTAACGATCGAGAGCAGGTGCTTGGGAGTTACGCTAACTCACGCTCATTACCCACTCTCCTGATTTAACGCTTGACAATCATCCAGGCATGTTTTCCATGCGTCCCGAAACATATCAAAAATTGGATTCAGGCTCCCTTACGCCTCCGCTGACGAGTCAATCCGCTCTTTCAGTCTGTATTTACCTGCTGAGGAGCTTGGAATCAATAATGACCTATTCTCCCAGATGTGCCTTGACGTGAACCCGATGCAATTTCATCCGATGCCACGCCTCGAGCCTCGAAATGAATGCTGGCAAGGCTCCCTGTCCAAGCCGATACCTCTGCACCCAACCATCCCATGACCTGACAGGAGCGACGCAATGGACCCGGCCCCGACCGATTGGAAGTACAACGGCGTCCGGGTCATACCTGGCAACAGCCTGGATACCAACACCCCGCAGACACCAGGCATGAATCGGGCGGCGGCGATCAACTTCGCACGTGTCGGCGCACAGAAGATCTGGGCCGGCACAGTGCACATTCACGCCGACGCCAAGACAGGCGCGCACCACCACGGCGCGCTCGAGAGCGTGATCTACGTGCTGCGCGGTCGGGCGCGGATGCGCTGGGGCAACCAGCTAGAGTTCGTCGCCGAAGCCGGACCCGGCGATTTCATCTTCGTGCCGCCCTACGTGCCGCATCAGGAGATCAACGCCTCGACCTCCGAGACGCTCGAGTGCGTGCTGGTCCGCAGCGACAACGAGGCCGTCGTGGTCAACCTCGACATTGAGCCGGTGGAGAAGCCCGAGGCGGTCCACTGGGTCGACCCCATCCACAAGCATCCGCACGAAGGCTGAGGGAGTGACCTCCGCCTTCATGTTCGCGACCGGCATCGAGAACAGCAACCCGACCATCCACGGCGGCCGCACCCGCATCGACGAACTGGAGAAATGCGGTCACTACCGCCGCTGGCGCGAGGATTTCGATCTAGTGCAGGCCATGGGCCTGCGTTTCCTGCGCTACGGCCCGCCGCTGCACCGGACCTGGCGCGCCGTCGGGGGCTACGACTGGGACTTCGCCGACGAGACCTTCGCCGATTTGCGGCGGCGCGGCATCGTGCCGATCGTCGATCTCTGCCATTTCGGCGTGCCGGACTGGATCGGCAACTTCCAGAACCCCGATTTCCCCGCCCTATTTGCCGACTACGCGGCCGCCTTCGCCAAGCGTTTCCCGTGGGTGCAGATCTACACGCCCGTCAACGAGATGTACATCTGCGCCCAGTTCAGCGCCCGTTACGGCTGGTGGAACGAGCAGATGACCTCCGGCCGGGGTTTCGTCACCGCGCTCAAGCACCTGGTGCGCGCCAACGTGCTCGCCATGCACGCCATCCTCAAGCTCCGCCCCGATGCCCTGTTCATCCAGAGCGAGAGCGGCGAGTATTTCCACGCGCGCGCCCCGGCTGCGATCAAGCCGGCCGAGGTCATGAACCAGCAGCGCTTCCTCTCGCTCGATCTCAATTACGGCCGGCGCGTGGATAGCGGCATGTTCGAGTTCCTGATGGCCAACGGCATGACGCCGGATGAGTACCACTTCTTCCTGGATAATCAGCTCCGCCGCCATTGCATCATGGGCACCGACTACTACTGGACCAACGAACACCGAGTCATGCCGGACGGCACGTATAGTGCATCGGGCGAGATATTCGGCTACGCAGAGATTACCCGGCAATATCACGACCGCTATCGCCTCCCCGTCATGCACACCGAGACCAACATCAGCCAGGGGCCGCTGGGGACCGAGGCGGTGGACTGGCTGTGGAAGGAGTGGGCCAACGTCCTGCGCCTGCGCAACGTCGGCATTCCCATCCTGGGCTTCACCTGGTACTCGCTGACCGACCAGGTGGACTGGGACACCGCGTTGCGCGAGAACCGCGGCGTAGTCAACCCGCTTGGCCTCTACGATCTCGACCGCCGCATCCGCCTCGTCGGCGAGGCCTACCGTCAGCTTATCAGCGACTGGTCCGGCGTGCTGCCAGTGCAGAGCCAGGCGCTCGTGCTGCCAGTGGTCATGCCCGACGACGTCCGCAATGTTGTCCGCAACGCCACGGCCTCACAGCGGTTGTGATCCACGTCGCCATGGACACTAATGCGCCCCCAGACGACCTCCGCACACGCCTCGCTCAGGCAATGCCCGCCGACCGTGCGCGCCTCCTGCTCGATTTGATTGGGCACGAGCCGAACACCCGACTCATGCTCGACAAGGCCTCGCTCAGCACCGCAGAGCTGCCGGAAGCACGGCTGGCCGGCGCAAGCCTGCGCGGCGCGGATCTGGCCGGTGCCGACCTGCGCCGGGCCGACCTCTCGGACGCGAGCCTGCGTGGCGCCAACCTGACCAACGCGCGCATCGAGGAAGCGCGGTTCACCGGAGCCGCCCTGATCGGCGCGGACTTGACGGACGCGCACGCCGGTGAGGCGGACTTCAGCGATGCCTTACTCGAGGACGCACGGCTCCCGCGTGCCACGCTCCGCTTCGCGATTTTCCGCGATGCTTTGCTGGACGGCACCAGCTTCGAGGGCGCCGACCTGTGGGCCGCGAGGTTCGAGGGCGCGGAGGCCACCTTCGCCAACTTCCGGGGCGCACATATGTCGGAAGCGCAGCTCGCCGGCGTGGACCTGTCCGGCGCCGACCTCTCCGGCGCCACGCTGCAGAAGGCGAACCTCAAGGATGCCAAGCTGAGGAGCGTCAATCTTGAAGGCGCCACGCTGACCGGCGCCGACCTGGGCGGTGCGGACCTGACCGACGCCAACCTGCCGCGCGTCAATCTGTCGAGCTGCAACCTGCACCACGCCCGCATGTCCGGCGCCTGGCTGGAGAAGACATGGTTCCGCCAGGAACAGCTCGGCGGCGCTCTGGGCGAGGAAGTCGCTCGCGAGTACGAGGCGGCCCGCCAGGGCTATCTCAATCTCGAGCAGAACTTCCGCAGCATCGGCAATCCCGAGGCCGCGAGCTGGGCCTACCGTCGCTCCCGCCGCATGGGTAAGCTGCACGAGCGCCGAATGGCCGCCCTCGCTATTCGTCGCCGGGACTGGCGGCGCGCTGGGCCGCAGTTGCTCTACGCCGCGAGCGACAGCTTCGTGGAGTGGCTGTGCGATTACGGCGACGGCCTGCTGCGCGTAGTGCGTGCCTACGTGCTATGCATCATAACGTTCGCTTTGTTCTACGTAACCGGGGCAAAAGTCCGGGTTGTCAGCCCGCGCCGGCGGGCTGGGTGCGGGAGCGGACGAGGTGGGAGAGAGGTGGGATGGCGAGAGCGCCTGCGACGCCGATCCTGGCGCCGAGGTAGTCCCAGAAGGCGATGCCG
>JBBSIT010000626.1:0-3432 GCA_038231995.1 Acetobacterales bacterium
AACAGATCCTGCACGGTCACCGGCCGGCCGCGGAACGAGCCCGGCAGGATGGAGCCGCCATAGATAAAGACGGCCGGCACGTTGAGCCGGCACATGGCCATCATCATCCCGGGCAGGGACTTGTCGCAGCCGGCGAGACCCACCAGCGCGTCGTAGCAGTGCCCGCGCATCGTCAGCTCGACGCTATCGGCGATCACCTCGCGCGACACGAGCGAGGACTTCATGCCCTGGTGGCCCATGGCGATGCCGTCGGTGACGGTGATGGTGGTGAACTCGCGCGGGGTGCCGCCGGCCTCGGCCACGCCGCGCTTCACGGATTGCGCCTGACGGCTCAGCGCGATGTTGCAGGGCGCGGCCTCGTTCCAGCAGGTCGCGACGCCGACGAAGGGCTGGTTGATCTCGTCCTCCGTCAGGCCCATCGCGTAGTAGTAACTGCGGTGCGGCGCGCGATCGGGGCCCTCGGTCACGTGGCGGGACGGCAGGCGGGACTTGTCCCAACGCTTCTTCAACATCGATCGACTCTCCTAGTTTATGTCAGGCCGGGGCGGTCTCGTCGGCGCCGATCCGCGCCAGCGCCGCCTCTAGGCGGGCGGCCTCGGCGCGGGCGGCGGCGGCGCGCTCGCGGTTCTCCTCCACGATCTCCGGCGGGGCGCGCCGCACGAAATCGGCGTTCTCCAGCTTGCGCTCGACCTTCCCGGCCTCGGCCAGCGCCTTGTCGCGCTCGCGGGTCAGCCGGGCGCGCTCGGCGTCGAGGTCGATGATGCCGGCCAGCGGCAGCACCACCGTCGCCTCGTCCACTACGGCCTGCGCGGCGTCGCGCGGCAACGGCCCGGCCAGCTTCTCGACCCCGGTGGCGCGCGCCATGCGGCGGATCGGCTCGATCCAGGCCTGGGCGCGCGCGAGAGTGCCCGGCGCCGCGTCGCGCAGCAGGATGGGCGTGAGCGCCGAGGGCGGCACGTTCATCTCGGACCGCACGGTGCGGACCTCGGAGATCAGCCGCACCAGCCAGTCGAGCTCCGCCCGCGCCGCCTCCGCGCCGGGCGGCGGCGCCGGGCGCGGCCAGGGCGCGCGGATCAGGCTGCAGGGCGCGCCGTAGCCCATCTCGTCCCACAGGTGCTCGGTGACGAACGGCATGGCGGGGTGCAGCAGCCGCAGGATGACGCCGAGCACGTGCGCTGCGGTGGCGCGCAGCTCGGCGCGCTCCGGCGTGTCGGGGCCGTTCAGCACGGGCTTGGCGAACTCCAGGAACCAGTCGCAGAACACGTTCCAGGTGAAGCGGTAGGCGCTGGCGGCGTAGTCGTTGAAGCGGAACGCCTCCAGCGCCGCGTCCGCCTCGGCGACCGCGCGGCCGGCGGCGTCCAGGACCCAGCGGCACAGGGGCGAGCGGGCGGACGCCGGGTCGAAGGATGCTGGGTCGAAGCCTGGCGCGGGGGCCACGCCGTTCATCTCGCAGAACCGGGCGGCGTTCCACAGCTTGGTGACGAAGCGGCGGTCGCTCTCGACCCGCGCCGGGCCGAGCTTGATGTCGCGACCGGGGCCAGTGAGCGCACAGACGGCGAAACGCAGCGCGTCGGTGCCGTAGCTGTCGATCAGCTCCTGCGGGTCGATCACGTTGCCCTTGGACTTCGACATCTTCTGCCCGCGCTCGTCACGCACGAGGCCGTGGATATAGACGGTGCGGAACGGGACCTGCTTCTGGACGTGCAGGCCCATCATCATCATCCGGGCGACCCAGAAGAATATGATGTCGAACCCGGTGACGAGCACGTCGGTGGGATAGTAGCGCGCCAGCTCCGGTGTGTTCTGCGGCCAGCCCAGGGTGGAAAACGGCCACAGCGCCGAGCTGAACCAGGTGTCCAGCACGTCCGGGTCGCGCTCCAGCGCTGCGTCGCGTCCGTAATGCGCCCGCGCCGCAGTCATCGCCTCCGCCTCGGTGCGCTCGACGAACACGGTCCCATCCGGGTCGTACCACGCGGGAATCTGGTGCCCCCACCAGAGTTGCCGACTGATGCACCAGGGCTGGATGTCACGCATCCAGGCGTAGAACGTGTTCTCCCACTGCTTCGGCACGAACTCGATGGCGCCGCTCTCGACCGCAGCCACGGCGGGCCGGGCCAGCTCGGCCGCGTTGCAGTACCACTGCACCGTCAACAGCGGCTCGATCGGCACGCCGGAGCGGTCGCCGTGCGGCACCTGATGGACGTGCGGCTGCACCTGGTCCAGCAGCTCCAGGCGCTCCAGTTCTGCCACGATCGCCTGGCGCGCCGCGGCCCGGTCCTGCCCGGCGAGCTTGCGCACCCAGGCGTTTGGCGCCAGATCCGCCTCGATCTCGGCGAGCGTGACCCGCGCCTCACGGTCCAGCACGGACGGCATGGGCAGGCCGTGGCGCTGACCGACGGCGAAGTCGTTGAAGTCGTGCGCCGGGGTGATCTTCACCGCGCCGGTGCCCTTCTCCGGGTCCGAGTAAGCGTCGGCGACGATCGGGATGCGTCGGCCGACCAGCGGCAGGATGGCGTGGCGCCCGACCAGGTCTCGGTATCGCTCGTCGTCGGGATGCACGGCCACGGCGGTGTCGCCGAGCATGGTCTCGGGGCGGGTCGTCGCGACCGTCACGAAGCGGCCGGGCATGCCCTCGATGGGGTAGCGGATGTGCCAGAGGCTGCCGCGCACCTCGCGCATCTCGACCTCCAGGTCCGAGATGGCGGATTGGAAGCCTGGGTCCCAGTTCACCAGGCGCTTGTCGCGATAGATCAGCCCCTCGCGGTGCAGCCCGACGAACACCTCGCGCACTGCCTCGGACAGGCCCTCGTCCATCGTGAAGCGCTCGCGCGCCCAGTCCAAGGAGGCGCCGAGCCGGCGGAGCTGGCGCGTGATGGCGCCGCCCGACTCCGCCTTCCACTGCCAGACCCGGCCGATGAAGCCTTCGCGGCCCATCTCCTGGCGGCTCTCGTTGCCGCGCTCGGCGAGCTGGCGCTCGACGACCATCTGCGTCGCGATGCCGGCGTGGTCGGTGCCGGGCTGCCACAGCACGTCGCGGCCCTGCATGCGCCGCCAGCGCGCCAGGGTGTCCTGCAGCGTCATGGTGAGCGCGTGGCCCATGTGCAGGCTGCCCGTGACGTTGGGGGGCGGGATCATGATGGTGTAGGGGGTCGCGAGGGACGCCGGGTCGGCGCCGAACGCGCCCTGCGCCTCCCAGCCCGCGTAGAGCTCGGGCTCGATCGCGGCGTGGTCGAATGTCTTGCTCAGCATGGGGCGGTTCTAGCCCCGGGCCGGGCCGGCGGGAAGCCCGGGTTAGGCCCAATGCTGTTCAGTTAGGTTTACGGAGCGCGTAAGCTGCCGGTCCGGTATTGGGGGATGGGCAGCGATGGCTGGTGTTCCTGCTGGCCTTCCGGCCGGCGTGCGTTTGAGCGACTACATCAGCCTTGGCGTGAT
>JBBSIT010000627.1:0-3432 GCA_038231995.1 Acetobacterales bacterium
GGTCCTGACCTGCCTCAGCAGCACGGCGTCGGCCTGGGCATGGGCGGACGGAGGGCGGCGCAGCCATGCGTAGTAGCCTGCCTCCGACACGCCGTGCACGCGCGCCATGACGCTGATCGGGAAGGCGGCCTGGTCTGGCGAGGGGGCAGCTCCGGCGGCGCTGACCTCCGACGACGATGACGAGATGTTCGACCTCGCGAACTTGGGCGAACCGTCAGACCGTGAACGCAACGCCTTGCGCAGCCTGCTCGGGCACTTGCGGGAGGCAGCTTCCGCATCGCCAACCGGTGGTGATGCAGACCCAAAGCTCCA
Source organism: Acetobacterales bacterium (assembly GCA_038231995.1). Lineage (GTDB taxonomy): Bacteria > Pseudomonadota > Alphaproteobacteria > Acetobacterales > Acetobacteraceae > JBBSIT01. The sequence continues at coordinate 313 of JBBSIT010000627.1, forward strand.
AGTGCTGCGCCATTATCTTCGCGAGGTGGGGCTAACGCAGGGCCGTCGCGGCTGGCTGGAAGGTCACGGCTGCATCGTGTTCAGTCAGTACTACGACACGGCGCGTTGGGTGGCCGACTGCTTGGCTGCGGAGTTCTCATCCATCCCCGTTGGCCTCTACGCAGGCGCGGGCCGATCTGACGTCTACAAGGGTGGCCAGTTCGCCGCAGCTGAGCGGACCACAATCAAGGCCGCAGTACGCGATAACCAGCTTCGGCTGCTGATTGCAACCGATGCAGCATGCGAGGGCCTTAACCTTCAGGCGCTCGGCACCCTGGTGAACGTGGATCTACCCTGGAACCCGTCGAAACTCGAACAGCGGATTGGCCGCATCAAGCGGTTTGGCCAGGCCCGGGACCGAGTGGACATGCTCAGCTTGGTGTATGAGGGCAGCCGCGATGAGGTGGTGTACGACCGCTTGTCTGACCGCATGCGGGACCGCTTCGACATTTTTGGCCAACTTCCGGACACCATCGAGGACGACTGGATCGACAGTGAGGAGCGGCTCGAGGCCGAGCTTCGCAAGCACGCTGACCGAAAGCGGCAGGCATCAGCATTCGATGTGCGCTGGGGTGGCACGGCCACCGGACAAGGCACGAATGCCGTTCAGGCCGCGTGGCAGGCAGGATGGGAAACATGCTCTCATGTGCTGGCGCGTGAGGACGTGGAGAAGGCGCTGTCTGAAGGTTGGTAACAAGGTAGGGGAGCGGAACCAGTGCAAGCCAGCCGGTTCAGTCCATTGTCTTCAAGCAAGACATAACCCATTCAACCCGGAGACAATTTGAGGCGTCGGGATCAGGTAGCTGTCACCGCATTCATATTTGCATGCAATTCCAGTGTCTTGGTATCTCGGCCATTCTAAAAAGACGCATATTAACAGGTGCTTACGCTCCTCGTTGTGCAGCTATCTGGCAGTTTGTGCAGGTAAACACGGCGGATGAGACCTGGGTCGTGGGTTGTCCCTGGAATTGTAATCTTGTCCCTCGAATTCTGCGCGCCCAGAAAATACAACATCAAACGTCCAAATTCGCCACCTTAAGCGCATTCCCCACGATGAAGTCGCGCCGGGGCTCCACCACGTCGCCCATCAGGGTGCTGAACACCTGCGCCGCATCCTCGACGTCGCCCACCCGCACCTGCAACAGGGTGCGCACCGCCGGGTCGAGCGTCGTCTTCCACAGTTGCTCCGGGTTCATCTCGCCCAGGCCCTTGAAGCGCTGGATGGCGAGGCCCTTGCGGCCCTGGGCCAGGATGCGGTCGAACGCCGTCGCCGGGCCGGCGACCTGCACCTCGGCGCGGTCGAGCGCGAGCGTCGCGGGCTCGCCGAAGCGGGCGGTGAGCGGCTCGGCCCGTTCCGCCAGCCAGCGCGCCTCGGCGCTGCGCAGCGACCCGGCATCCAGCGTGTAGCGCTCGGCCACGCCGCGCACGGTGCGCCGGAGCTGCAACGCGCGGTCATCGGCGGTAACGAGCCAGCCGCGTTCCTGCGGGTTCGACACGGCGTCGAGCCGGCGCGACAGCGCGTTGCTGACGGACATGACGCGCGCCGGGTCGGGCGAGAGCGCGCCAGCGATGGCGACCTGCTCCAGCAGCCAGGTCGGCACGGACACGGCGAGGCGCTTCAGGTTGCCGGCGGCCTCGCGTAGCCAGGCCGTCTCGTCGGCAAGCTCGTCGCCCTCGAAGCGGCGCCCGTCGGCGTAGCGTAGCCCGGCCTCGGCCAGCGCCTTGTCCAGCAGGAAGTCCTCAAGCGCCTTGTCGTTCTTGAGGTAGCGCTCGTCGTTGCCGCGCTTGGCCCGGTAGAGCGGCGGCTGGGCGATATAAAGATGCCCGCGCTCGATCATCTCGACCATCTGCCGGAAGAAGAACGTGAGCAGGAGCGTGCGGATGTGGCTGCCGTCCACGTCGGCGTCCGTCATGATGACGACGCGGTGATAGCGCAGCTTGGAGATGTCGAAGCCGCCCTGCTCCGGCTCGCCGCGGCCGATGCCGGTGCCGAGCGCCGTGATGAGCGTGCCGATCTCAGCACTCCCGAGCATGCGGTCGAAGCGGGCGCGTTCCACGTTCAGGATCTTGCCCTTGAGCGGCAGGATGGCCTGGAACTTGCGGTTGCGCCCCTGCTTGGCGCTGCCGCCGGCGCTGTCGCCCTCGACGAGGAAGATCTCGCTCTTCGCCGGGTCGCGCTCCTGGCAGTCCGCGAGCTTGCCCGGCAGGGTGCTGATGTCGAGCACGCCTTTGCGCCGGGTCAGCTCGCGGGCCTTGCGCGCTGCCTCGCGGGCGGAGGCGGCGTCCATCACCTTCTGAATGATGGCCTTGGCTTCCTTGGGGTGCGTCTCGAACCAGTGACTGATGGCGTCGGCGGTCGCCGCCTGCACCACTGGCTGCACCTCGGAGCTGACCAGCTTGTCCTTGGTCTGGCTGCTGAATTTCGGGTCCGGCACCTTGACGGACAGCACGGCCGTCATGCCCTCGCGCATGTCCTCGCCGACCAGGTCCAGCTTGTCCTTCTTGCCCATCCCCTCCGCGTATTTCGTGACCACGCGGGTCAGCGCCTGGCGGAAGCCGGCCAGGTGCGTGCCGCCGTCGCGCTGCGGGATGTTGTTGGTGAAGCAGAGCATCGTCTCGTGGAAGCTGTCGTTCCAGGCGATGGCGAACTCGACGCGGATGCCGACCTGGCTCTCCTCCGTCGTCACCGAGATCGGCTTCGCCACCACGGGGGTCTTGCTCCGGTCGAGCCACTGCACGAACGCAACCAGCCCGCCGTCGTAGCGGAACACCGTTTCCACGGGAGGCGCGTGCCGCTCGTCGCGCAAGATGATGGCGAGCCCGGAGTTGAGGAACGCGAGCTCGCGCAGGCGCCGCTCCAGGATCGCGTAGTCGAACTCGACCTTGGTGAAGGTCCCCGTGCTGGGCTTGAACGTGACTTCGGTGCCGCCGGGCTTGCCGGACGGGCCGATGACGCGCAGCGGCTCGGTCGTCTCGCCGTGCTCGAAGCGGATGAAGTGCTCCAGCCCGTTGCGCCAGATGCGGACCTCCATCCACTGCGACAGAGCGTTCACCACCGCCGCGCCCACGCCGTGCAGGCCA
>JBBSIT010000628.1:0-3431 GCA_038231995.1 Acetobacterales bacterium
AATCCCGTAACCGGGCGCTGGGCGCACGCGGACAAGCCCGCTACCTGGGGCGCCAGGGCGCAAGCCGAGGCGAGGGCGGCGCGCTTGCCCAAGCCGTACGGCACGGGCGGGATCGGCCTGGAACTGGGCGACCTGGGCGACGGCCGGATCATGGGCGGCATCGACCTAGACACCTGCCGCGATGCCGCCGGCACGATCGCACCGTGGGCACTGGAGGTGGTGGAGCGGTTCGCCAGCTACGCGGAGCTATCCCCGTCCGGGACCGGCGCCAAGGTGTTCTTCCTGGCCGATCGCGCGGGCCTGCCCGAGCTGGCGCCGCTGCTCACGCCGTTGGGCGCGAAGGTGTTCAAGCAGGCGGGCGGCGAGCATCCGCCGGCGATCGAGTTCTATCTCGGCAACCGCTATTTCGCCGTCACGGGACAGCACCTTGCCGGCACGCCGGCCGAGCTGCGCTCGGTGTCGCGCGACGCTCTGCGGTGGCTGCTGGAGGTGGCGGGACCGGCACTGGCCAATCAGTCCAGCGATGACAGCGATGACGAGGAAGCGGACGCCGCCATTGCGCGGCAACACAAGCCCGGCCGGGACAAGTCCCGTTCCGCCCTGGCATTTCGCAAAGGTGCGGAGCTGCGCCGCGAGGGCAAGAGCTACGATCAGATGGTGGAGGCCATGCGCCTCGACCCGGAGATTGCGGATTGGGTTGCGGAGAAGGGCGAAGCGGACGGCGGCCGGGAGCTGCGCCGCATATGGGAGAGGGCGGGCGCGGACGCTTGGAAGCAGGGCTGGCAGTTCAACGACGAAGGCAAGCCCCGGTCCAACCTGGCGAACGCGCTGCACACCCTTCGGCACGCGCCAGAGCTGCGTGAGGCATTCGCCCGTGACGACATGCTGCGGGCGGACATGGTTAAGGGCGCCTTGCCCGGCGCTGCGCCGGGCGCGATGCGGCCGGTGCGCGACATTGATGTAACCGCGGTGCAGGAGTGGATGCAGCGCGCGGGCCTGCCCGGCGTGACGAAAGACACCACGCATCAAGCGGTCGAGAGACGGGCCAGCGAGCGTGCATTCCATCCCGTGCGGACCTACCTCGCCGGGCTGCGCTGGAATGGCACACCGCGGCTGGACAAGTGGCTGTCCTACTACCTGGGAGCCGAGCACGGCCCCTACGTCGCCGGTATCGGCCGCATGTTCCTGATCGCCATGGTGGCCCGCGTGCTCAAGCCCGGCTGCAAGGCCGATTACATGCTGGTGCTGGAAGGCGAGCAGGGCGCCCGGAAATCGACCGCGTGCGCGATCCTCGGCGGTGCGTGGTTCTCCGACAGCCTGCCCGACGTACGCGGCGGGAAGGACGTGGCGCAGCACCTCAACGGCAAGTGGCTGATCGAGGTCGCCGAGATGAGCGCGCTGGACAAGGCCGAGGCTGCCGCGCTCAAGGCGTTCATCACCCGCACGACTGAGCGGTATCGGCCGAGCTACGGCCGCAAGGAGGTTATCGAGGAACGCCAGTGCGTGTTCATCGGCACCACGAACAAGGCGACGTATCTGCGGGACGAGACGGGCGGGCGCCGGTTCTGGCCGGTCAAGGTCGGCAGCATCGACACTGACGCGCTCGCGCACGACCGGGACCAGCTCTTTGCCGAGGCCGTGGCGCTCTATCGACAGGGCGTGAAGTGGTGGCCGGACGGGACGTTCGAGGCCGAGCACATCAAGCCGGAACAGGAAGCCCGATACGAGGCGGACGCGTGGGAGGAAGCTGTCGCCACATACCTCACCGGGAAAGACAAAGTGACAGTGCTGAGCGTCGCCATGCACGGACTGAGATTCGATCAACCCAAGCTGGGGACTGCGGATCAGCGCCGGATCATAGCGGCATTGGAGCGGTTGGGCTGGAAACGTGGAGCCAGGAGCGGCGCCAACGGCGATCGGACCTGGATTCCGGGTGCCCGGCAATGACGCGCGCGACTGACGCACTGACGCACACTGACGCATATTTCTACGAGCTACGTGGCAGGTGTGGACAGTATCGAGACGTAACGAACACCCTTGATGGCGCACGTAGGGGAAATGCGTCAGTGTGCGTCAGTGCGTCAGTGCCTGCTGCACCTAAACCACGTCCAGTTCGAGACCCATAGTTGTCTTGCTTGGCTGCACGGCGGTCATTCCCATATGGCGGCTTCCCCTGGAAGGTATCGTCAGAACTGATGTTACGAGTTGATCGTGAGCGCTGGAGCCAGACGCGGGCAGACCTCCGCCGCATGGCCCTGAGCGCGCCGCATGCCCGCAGCCGCGAGCGCTTCCTTGCTCTGCACGACATCGCCCAAGGCGGCTGCGCCACGCAGGTGGCCGGACGTACGGGGCGCCACCCGCAAACCGTAATGGGCTGGGTGCATAGCTATAACGAACACGGCCCCGAGGCGCTGCTGTATTGCCGCACTGGTGGCCGTCCCCCCTTTGCCCAGAGATCGAGGCCACGCTCGGTGACGAGGTCCGCGCCGCCCAGCGAGGAGCCGCCGCACCGCCCGTAGCGGGCGCCGATCCTGCGCCGCGCTGGACACTCAAGCGCCTGGTGGTAAGCGTGCAGGCGCGGTTCGGCCGCCTCTGCTGCCGCGAGACCATCCGCGCCGCCCTGCACCGGCTCGATCTGTCGTGGAAAAAGGCCAAGAAGCTCCTCGGCCGGGCCAACCGCGAACGGCGGAACGCCTTCATCGAACAGATGCGCCCCTTGTTGGACGATGCCCAGCGTGACCGACGCCGGCTGGTCTATCTCGATGAGGCTCACATCCACCAAGATGTCGATCTCGGCCACGGCTTGGGGCGAGCGCGGCCAGCGCTTCCATGTCGCATCCTCCTCGCCCGGGCTCTCGGCCAAGGTCTCGTTCTACAGTCTGTATCTCTACAATGAGGGCCAGGTGCGGCTGTGGCCCTATCCACGCGCCAATGGCGAACACACCATCGACGTGCTGCGCCGGCTGCGTGCTGAGCTCCCCGACGGCAGGCTCGTCGTGATCTGGGACGGCGCCCCCTACCACCGCGCCAAGGCGGTGTGGGCCGCCGCCGCCAGCCTGGGTATCACGCTCGTGCCGCTGCCGGGCTACAGCCCCGACCTGATGCCGGTCGAGCCGCTGTGGCGCTGGCTGCGCGAGGACGTCACCTACCATCACTGCCATGCCACGGCCGAGGACCTGACCCGGCGCGTCGCAGCCTTCGCGGCAAAGATCAACCAGGACCCCTGCGCCCTCGCCGATCGCCTCTGGGTCAAGGACCACCTCGATCCCGAGGAGGAGAAACTACGGTTCTCAAGCTAAACCGCGTCCAGTTTGAAAACCATGGTCCTGTCCGCCTCTGGCCAGAGAAGGTGACTGCGATGCCGTGCCCCTGATCACAGGGGCGGGACTATGATTTCCAAACTGGACGGGGTTTAGATGTGGTTTAAACCG
>JBBSIT010000629.1:0-3431 GCA_038231995.1 Acetobacterales bacterium
CCTGGTCGGTCTTCGAGCGGCGGATGGTGACCCGCACCCCGCGCGGCTCCCAGGCCAGGTCCGCCACGTCGAGGGCGACCAGCTCGGACCGGCGGGCGGCGACCGCCATCCCGAAGGCCACGAGGGCACGGTCGCGCAGGGCGGCCAGGTCATCGCCGGCGATCGACCACAGCAGCTGCATGACGATGTCGGCGTCGGCCGCCGCCTTGCTGTCCGGCGGCGTCGTGCGCGAGCGGCGGATGCCGGCGAGCACGTCGCCGATCACGGCGCCACCCTCGGCCCGGTGTGACGGCACCAGACCGGCGCGGCGATGGGCATGCGCGATGGCGGCGAGCGCGCGAGCCACAGAGGGCGGCGCCAGGCCGCGGCCGGCGAGGCTGGACAGGTGGACGGCCACGAGCGCGGGCGCGGCAGGCAGGGCAGGGGCGTCGCGCGGGCGGCACCAGGCGGCGAAGCGGCGCCAGTCGGCCTCGTAGGCGCGGCGGGTGGAGGCCGGGATTGAACAGGGCTGATGCCACCGAGACCCAGGGAACGACGCATGCGCGCCTCTGCCGTGCTGGGCTCGTCTGTGATCGTACGAGGTTGATCGTTCGGAGAAGGCATAGAATTCCGAGAATGGAAGGAGAGCCACGCTCTATGCGTGCTGTCCCTATTGTTAGATGGTGCGCAGAAGCGTTGCTAGAGGCTGATGGAAGGCTTCTCCGAAGCTGCACGTACAATTCATGTCCGAGGAAGCTGCACGGAAAGCCCCGGAAATCTGGTTTGCCGCACGCCACGCCATTCCGTGCGGGTTTGCTGTATGGAAGACCCAGCACTCGGCGGACCTGGCAGAAACCGCTTCAGCAGTGACAGCTTTGCAATGATTTCTGCCAGGCAGAGCAGGGCGCCACATCTTTTCGTTCAGAGCCTGGGTGCCTGCCGCTTTGCCTTTGATGGGTTGGATCGGCAAGGCCCCTCGCCTGGCTTCACCTGATCGCGGCCGGCTGACTGCGGCGCACCACCACCACTGCCTCGTTCCGGCGCAGCGGCGGCAGCGTCCAGGGCGGGTCGTAGAACCACGCGAACGCGGCGCCGGACGCGGTCCACGGCATGGCGGACAGCCCCGCCAGCAGCGCGGCCTTGCGCACTGCCACGGCCTCCGGCTCGGTGCTGCCGGAGAAGCGCAGTACCGCCACCGTCTGCGCCGGAACCTCCAGGATGCGAACCCGCGGGTCCAGCGGGCGAGGGGCAGCGTCGGCCGTCAAGCCGGCCGGCAGGAAGAACCGGATCGTCGAGCCGGCACCATCCGGCCTCTGCGCGACGGGCGCGGTCATGGCCAGCACCTCCCCCTTGGCGTCCTTCTGGGCCACGGGCGCCGTCATGGCGATGCGGGCGGACCCGGCGTTGCCGCCGAAGATGTATCCGGCCAGGCGGCGAAAGCCTTCGCTGCGCGCCTGCACCTCCGCGTTTTCCACGGTGGTTTCCGCCGCTACGCGCGCGCCATACTGGCGGACTTCTATGTCTCCCGAACGGTCCAGCACCGTGAACGGCGGCTCCTCCGTGCCGGACCTGATGCCCACGACGGAGCACGCGCCGAGCAGGATGCTTCCGAGCAGCGATGCCATGCGACCGATCCTCCGGGAGTGCGCGAGACGCCGATCCAGGAGGCTCAACCGCCACCCCGGCCACTCGCTTGCCAGCGCCTTACTCCTCCGGCTCGGTCGTGAACAGCAGCGGGTAGCCCTTCTTGCGCGCCGCGTCGGTCGCGTTCGTCGCCTTGGCCTCGGCCACGTCCTTCGTGAACACCGAGACGACGCACACGCCGCGCTGGTGCGCCGTCATCATCACCCGGCGGGCCTGCTCCTCGCCTAGCCGGAACTCCGCCCGCAGCACCGTGGTGACGAACTCGCGCGGCGTGAAGTCGTCGTTGACCAGGATGACCTTGTGCAGCTTCGGCCGCTCGGTCTTCAGCTCGATCTCGACGCGAGGCGTGGTGGTGGTGTCGTGCATCGGGAACCTCCGCCGGTTGCCAGGTGGATACGTGCGTCCCGCCGCGACTGGCACAAGTGCGGGAACGACTGCCGCACGCGAGGTGAGCGGGTTGGCGAGCCCGGCAATTGACCAGTGCGGCACGGCGTCGTTCGGGTGACCTCGACACGCAGGGCTGGGCACTACGTCCCCTGGCCGGCGCTGCGCTTCGAGATTGCCTCGACGACGTCGCCGTCCGTGTGCGCTGCGGAGGCGCGGGCACTCCGATGCTGCCGTGCAGTCCCCGCCGCCCGGTGCGCCGGCTGCCCAGGTGCGGCCGGCGTGGCGTGCAGGTCCAGCCCTCCGATCTGGTCCAGCTGCGCCTGCATCGTGGCCGCCTCCGCCTCCATCTCGGCCACCCGCGCCCGCGCCGTCGCGAGCTCGCGATTCTGCTGTCTGAGCCGCCGGTCCAGCTCCGAGATCCGTGTGTGGCCCCCCGCGCCAGGGTCGGCGCCTATGTCGGCCGCGGATGCCTCCAGCTCGGTCAGCGCCGCGGTGATGGCGGACAGGTCCACCTCCGCCAGCGTGCGGGGCGCCGCGACGTGCTCGTGCCGCTGCGGGGTGCGCGAGCTGTCGAAGGTGCGGATGCGCGGGAACGCCACGCGCGCCAGCACGCCGTCCGACGGCGCCCACACCCAGCCCTCGCCCTGGCCGAGCCGCGGCAGCTCGGCCAGGATGCGCCGGCCCTCGGCCCGGTCCGCCTGGTCCTCGATCCAGCCACCGACCGCATCGCGGTCCTGGCTCGCCGTGAGCTTCATCGAGACCAGGATGTCCGCCTGGCTCAGCACGTCCTTGTGCAGCACGGCCGGACGCTGGGTGATCAGCCACGGCACGAAGCCCCGCACGCGCCCGCGGCGCACGACCTCCTCGATCCGGCCCAGCAGCGCGTGCCCGCCGGGCTGGGCCCGCTGCGGCGCCCACAGGTCGGCCTCGTCCAGCACCAGGTGCAACGGCTCCGTGTTCGCCTCGTGCAGGGCTTCGGCGAACGCCGTCATGAACGACCGCCGGGCGGCGGCGCTGCCGAGCTCGGAGACGTCCACCACGCAGGCAAGCGGGTGCGTGCCGACCAACCGGCCGAGTGCGGCGCCCATGCCTTCGTCGAGTTCCACGTCGGCGTGGCGGCCGCCGAACACCACGACGGGGTAGCCGGAGGCAGCGGCGCCGTCCGACCCGGCACGCAGGCCCCACCAGACTCCGAGCGGGTCGACGATGCAGACCCGCGCACCCAGGCCCATCAGGCGCTCGACCAGGCCCTTGGCGGCGTAGGTCTTGCCCGATCCCGACGTGCCCACGATGGCGACGCGCTCGTCCAGCGCCGAGAGGGGCAGCACGCCGGCGATCCTGTCCTCGTGGCTGGGCGCCGCGCCGGCGTCACGGCTCGTTCCAGGCGCTCGATCGCCGGACCGGTGGGCGGCCAGCAGGCG
>JBBSIT010000630.1:0-3426 GCA_038231995.1 Acetobacterales bacterium
CGATCGTCGTGCTACGGACCGCCTGCTTCACCCGCGGCACGGAGGATGCGTTCATGCTGAAGCTGCGCAGCCCCAGCCCCAGCAGCAGCGGCGTCAGCCGCGGGTTGGCGGCCATCTCGCCGCACACCGAGACCCCGATCCGGTGCCGCAGCCCGGCCTCGACCGCGAACTGCACGAGACGCAGCACCGCGGGGTGCAGCGGGTCGTAAAGCTCGGCCACCTCGGTCTCGCCCCGGTCCACCGCGAGCGTGTACATGGCGAGATCATTGGTGCCGATGGCGAAGAAGTCGGCCTCCAGGGCGAGCGCGTCGGCCGACAGCGCTGCTCCAGGCGTCTCGATCATGATGCCGAGCGGCGGCGTGACCAGCGGAAGGCGGACCCGCTGCTCGCGCAAGGTCTGCGCGACACGGTCATAGACCGCCCGGGCCGCCCGCACTTCGGCGATGTTCGTGACCATGGGCAGCAGCACCCGCACCGGCCCGGCCGCGGCAGCGCGCAGGATGGCGGCCAGCTGCGTCTCGAACAGGGCGGCTTGCCGCAGCAGGAGGCGTATCCCGCGCAGCCCGAGCGCCGGGTTCACGTCCGCGACCTCGGGCACCAGCCCGGCGGCGCTGAGCGCCTCGATCTCCTTCTCCCCGCCCCAGTCCAGCACCCGGATCGTCACGGGGTCGCCGTCCATCGCCTCGATCACGGCGCGGTAGGTCTCGGTCTGCTCGTCCTCGGTCGGCACCGTCTCGCGATTCATGAACAGGAACTCGGTGCGCAGCAGCCCGATGCCCGCAGCGCCGGACTGCCCGACCATCGGCAGCTCGGCAGGCAGCTCCAGGTTCGCCTGCAGCTCCACGGCCTCGCCGTCGAGCGTCTCCGATGGCAGGCGCCGCAGCCGCGCAAGCTGCTGCCGCTCGCGCGCGAACGCCGTGACGCCCCGGCGTGCCTCGGCCAAGCTGGCCGGCAGGGGCCGCAGCACGACGACGCCGGCGCCGCCATCCACCACGGCGAGCTCTCCGCCCTGCAGGTCCGTGGTCAGCCCCGGCGCACCCAGCACGGTGGGGATGCCCAATGCCCGCAGCATGATGGCGGTATGGCCGTCCGCGCCGCCCTCGTCGGTCGCGACGCCGGCGATCCGCGCCGGGTCGATCAGGGCGGCGTCGGACGGCCGCAGGCTCTCGGTAATCAGGACAGCGCCTTGCGGAGCGGCCGCGAAGCTGCGGAACGGTGCCCGGGTCAGATTGCGCACTAGGCGCCGGCCGATCTCGCGGACCTCGTCCGCGTGCCTCACGTTGCCTCCGCCCTCATCGTCGATTGCGAGCAGCGCCGCCGAGATCGCCTGCACCTCCTCCATCACCGCCGTCTCGGCCGACAGCAGCCGCTCGCCGATCCGCCGGCGCGCGCCGCGCACCAGCCGCGACGGCCCGAGCATCTGCACGTAGGCGTCCAGCAACGGCGCGATCTCCGCCTGGCTGTCCTCGGGCAGGTAGGCCAGGCGTGCGCGCAACTTCGTCAGTTGCTTGCGCGATTGGGCGACCGCCGCATCGAGCCGGGCGCCCTCCGCCTGGATGTCCGACGCCTGGATTTTGGCCCGGGTGATCTCCGGTGTGGGTTCGATCGTGCGGAACACCGGTCCGATCGCGATGCCAGCGCAGGTGGGGATGCCGAACAACCGCCGTTCCGGGCGTGCGGGGGGCGGCCCATCCTGGGACGGCTGGCTGGCGTGGTCCTCGCCGCTAGTCCTGCTCATGAAAGCCGGACTCCACTAGCGCCACCAAGGCCTCCAGCGCCTCCTTGGCGTCCCAGCCGTCTGCCTGCAGCTCCAGTTGCGAACCCTGGCCGGCGCCGAGCATCATCAGGCCCATGATGGAGCGCGCCGACACCGACTGCCCGTCGCGCAGGACGTCCACCGAGGCGCCGTAACGCTCCGCCAGGGTGACGAACTTGGCGGCCGCCCGGGCGTGAAGGCCGCGACGGTTTGGCACCGTCACGACGCGCGTCAGGAGGGTGGCGCTGCTGGCCGGGCTGCCGTCCGCGTCGCTCACGTTGCGCCGGGATCTAGCCGCACGTGCCGTTCTTGCGGCATGATGGCAGCACGTTCGAGGCCGCGGCGATATATTTGCGCCCGGCAACCTGCGCGCGGTCCACGCACTCGCTCAGCGTTTCGCTGGACCGCACCTTGGCGAGCTTCACCAGCATGGGCAGGTTCACGCCCGAGATGACCTCGACTCCCTCGCGGCTCATCATGGAGATGGCGAGGTTGCTCGGCGTGCCCCCGAACATGTCCGTCAGCAGCACGACCCCGTCTCCCATGTCGACCCGGGCGATGCTGTCCTGGATGTCGGCCCGGCGGGCTTCCATGTCGTCCTCGGGACCGATGCACACGGTCGCGACGTTGCGCTGCGGGCCGACCACATGCTCCATGGCCGACCGCAGCTCCTCGGCTAGCCGGCCATGGCTCACAATAACGAGTCCGATCATGATGGATGTCTCAGGCCTCCCGTGCCTGGGCTGGCGAAGCAGTATCCATGCCGTGCGGGTGGGCACCTATGGTGCGGGTCTGCACACCGTCTCGCGCCAACTCGCGATGCGTGATCGTCACTTGCCATCCTTGCGTCTCGATATCCATTCCTGGCCCATGCGCCAGGTCCTGCGCCAGCCGTTCCACGATCCACACCGACCGATGGCGGCCTCCGGTGCAGCCCACCGCGACCGTGGCATACTTTTTCCCTTCCTGCACGAAGCGCGGCAGGACGAGGCGCAGCAGCCCCAGCACAGACTCATAGAATTGGGCGAAATCCGGATCGGCCTCGACATACGCCGCAACTTCGGCGTCAAGCCCGGTGCCTGGGCGCAATATGGGGTCGTAATGCGGATTACGAAGGAATCTTACGTCCAGCACCATGTCCGCTTCGCGCGGCAGCCCGGCGGGGAACGCAAAGGACAGCAGGCTGACCGTCAATCCGGAATCGCTGGCGCCCTCCGAGGGTGCGGTCCGAAACCGCTGCTCGATCATGCGGCGCAGCTCGGGCAGGGGCAGGTCGGAGGTGTCGAGCACGAGGTCGGCCGCATCGCGCAGCTTCTGCGTCAGCGCCGTCTCGTCCGCGATCCCGTCCACGACGCGGCCGAGCGGCGCCAACGGGTGCCGCCGCCGGGTCTCGGTGTAGCGCCGCAGCAGCACCGCCTCGTCGGCCCAGGCGAATACCAACTCCGGCCGCAGCTCCGGCTTCTGCTTCAGGCGCGCGAGCGTCGCCAGCACCAGCCCGGCGTCGAAACCCCGGCTGCGCGCGTCCACGCCGACGGCCAGCGGCCGCTCGCTCCGGCTGACCAGGATCTCGATCAGCGTGAGCGGCGGGTTGTCCACCGCCTCGTAGCCGAGGTCCTCGAGCGCGCGCAGGATGCTGACCTTGCCGGCGCCGGACAGGCCGGTGACCAGCA
>JBBSIT010000631.1:0-3420 GCA_038231995.1 Acetobacterales bacterium
CGGGTAGGCCGCCTTGCCGCCGGGCACGTACAGCCCGGCGGCGTCGAGCGGCGTCCAGCGCCTGCCAAGCGGCAGCCCTTCGGGATCGGCCAGGCGCAGGTCGGAGGGGAGCTGCGCCCGATGGAACGCCTCGATGCGGTTTGCGGCGAGGTCCAGCGCTCCCGCAAGCTCCGTCGGGATGCTGGCGGCGGCGGCATCGATCTCAGCGTCGGTGACGCGTAGCCGGTCGGGCGTCACGGCGTGGCCGTCGAACCGCTCGGTCAGCTCGCACAGCGCCGCGTCGCCGCGGGCGCGCACATCCGCGATGATGGCGGCGACGGGTGCGTCCACGCGCGATGTTGTCTCCCGCGCGTCGTCGAGCAGGGCGGCGAAGGCGGCTTCGAACCCGGCGTCCGCGGTGGAGAGCCGCTTCACGCCAACGCCGCGCGGAACCGGGCGATCCAGGCGCCGACCGCCTCCGGCCGCGTCTTGAGCGCCGTGCGGTTCACGATTAGCCGGCTGGTGACGTGGGCGATCACCTCCGTCTCCTGCAAGCCGTTGGCGGCCAGGGTCGAGCCGGTCTGAACGAGATCGACGATGAGGCGGGACAGGCCGAGGCCCGGCGCCAGCTCCATCGCGCCGTTCAGGTGCACGATCTCGGCGTGGATGCCGCGGGCTGCGAAGTGCCGCCGGGCGATGCCGGGATACTTGGTCGCGACGCGCACGCGGGACCACTCGCGGGGATCGTCGCACCCGGCGGTCTCGGCGGGCTCGGCGACGGAGACGCGGCAGCGGCCGATGCCGAGGTCGAGCGGGGCGTAGATCTCGGGGTAGTCGAACTCCATCAGCACGTCGGCGCCACAGATGCCGATCTGGGCCGCGCCGAACGCGACGAAGGTCGCGACGTCGAACGGGCGGACGCGCACGACATCGAGCTGGGGGTCGCTGGTGGGGAAGCGCAGACGGCGGCTGTCTTCGTCCAACAGGTCCGGCGCCGGGGCGATCCCGGCGCGCGCGAGCAACGGGCCGCACTCATGCAGGATGCGTCCCTTCGGCAGCGCCAGGATCAGCGGAGTCTCGGCCTCGGGCGCCAGGTGCGCGGCGAGCATCGGGGCGTTCATGTCGTCTCCATAGGCGCCGGGCCATAGCACCGGCTCGCGCCGGCCGGAACCCCTATCGCGGCATGGTGGCGTCTCGGTTCGGGTTCGGCTCTCGACCCAAGTCGGTCACTCAGCATGATCCAAACGGCGCCTGAAACCTGCCATTCAACTCAGGTACGCCGCGTTCGCGCTGGCTTACGCACAGATTGCTGAGGCTGCCCGACCTCACAGGAAGCGATGATGAGTAACGCTCATCGTAATTGCGCTGACGGCGCGGTGCCGCCACAACCCGCCTGTGCAGCTCACCCGTACCGACCTAGCCGACTTCAGCTATTTCCTCGCGATCGCCAAGCATCGCAGCTTTCGACGCGCCGGTCTTGAGTTAGGCGTCAGCGCGTCGGCTCTCAGTCATGCCTTGAAAGGATTGGAAAGTCGGATCGGCGTCCGCCTCCTCAACCGCACGAACAGGAGCGTCACGCTAACTGCAGCTGGTGAGGAACTGTTCGGTGCCCTCGACACTCCGTTTGAGGCGATCGGGTCGGCGATTGAGGCGATGAACAGGCATCGGGGCAAACCAGCCGGGCGCATCCGCCTCAACGTCATGGAGCATGCGAGCGCGCTCCTGCTCGCTCCGGTGCTGCCGACCTTCGTTGAACGCTACCCCGAGATCGAGGTCGATATACGGGTGTCGAACCACCTGCTGGACGTGATAGACGCCGGTGCCGACGCTGGCATCCGCTACGGCGACACGGTTCCTGAAGACATGATCGCGCAACGGCTGTCCGCCGATTTTCGCTGGGTCGTCGTGGGCGCCCCTGCTTATCTGGAGCGCTTCGGCGTGCCCGCGCATCCCCGCGATCTGCTTGCCCACCGCTGCCTGCGCATCCGTCTGGGCGATGAGCGCATATACCGCTGGGAGTTCGAGCAGGACGGAAAGACTCTCGCGCTCGACGTGCCGGGGTCCCTGACGCTCGACGGCACGCAGTCAATGATTGCGCTGGCGACGGGAGGTACGGGGCTTGCCTACCTGCCGGAACCCTGCGTCTCGTCGCTGCTTCGTACTGGCGATCTGCGCCTTGTTCTGGAGGACTGGTCCACGATTGGTCCGGGCTTCCACCTCTACTATCCAGGACGACGACAACTCCCGACCGGCCTGCGCCTGCTGATCGATCTTGTGCGCGAGATGCAGCCGCTCGGGTTGTAGCAGAGGCTTTTGCTACAAGCACGATGAGCGGGGTTCATCGTTCCGTTGAAGGAGCGACGGGTAACCCGTCTCGTGGCAGCATCCTACATCAGGATTCAGCGAACGCCCCTCTACATCAAAATCAGCAAGGTGCCCCCATGTCCAACTCCAATCGCTTCACCGGCAAGGTCGCCTTCGTCACCGGCGCGGCCAGCGGCATAGGACGTGCTACCGCCGTCGCGTTTGCCGCCGAAGGCGCTCGCGTCGCCATCCTCGACCGTACCGAGGACGCGCTGCGCGACACCGCCGATGCCGTCAGGAACGCAGGTGGCGAAGTGCTGGTAATCGCCTGTGACGTGTCGAAGCCGGAGCAGGTCGAGGCGGCGATCGCGCGCACTGTCGAGACATTCGGCCGGCTTGATGTCGCTTTCAACAACGCCGGCGTCGAGAACAAAGCGGCGCCGGTCGCCGAGATCGAGTTGGACGAGTGGGATCGCATCCTCGACATCAACCTGCGCGGCACCTTCGTCTGCATGAAACACGAGCTGGCGCAGATGGTGCGCCAGGGCAGCGGTGTAGTGGTCAACACCTCGTCGGGCGCGGGCGTCCGGGGCGTCGCTGGTGGGGCCGCCTACGCCGCCTCCAAGCACGCCATCATCGGCCTGACCAAGTCTGCTGCGCTCGATTATGCCAAGTCGAACATCCGCGTGAACGCCGTTCTTCCCGGCAATATCGAGACGCCGATGATGGACCGCTTTACAGGCGGCCACATCCAGAATGCGATTGACCTTGAGCCGGTCGGACGATTGGGCAAGCCGGAGGAGATCGCGGAAGCCGTGCTGTGGATGAGCGCCAACCTCGGTGCGTTCGTCACTGGCGCATCGATTTCGGTCGATGGCGGATGGTCGCTCTAACCGCGACAAGGAGGTTCGATTTCCGCTTTCGCTATTGAGACACCGAAAGCGGACGGACCGCAAACCACCCATCTCGGACAATCCGCCCCACACCGCGCGCCCCCGGACCTCGCGGCCCGTACTGCCATTGCCCAACCCTTGACAGCGCTCAAGGAGAAACTCCCTAGCCCACCTTATTCAGCGCGTTGAGGTTCAAGCTGGCGGCGGAGCGTCGGACGCGGTTCGGCTCTGCGTCCGTTCCGTC
>JBBSIT010000632.1:0-3419 GCA_038231995.1 Acetobacterales bacterium
AGGACCTGACCCGGCGCGTCGCCGCGTTCGAGGCGCAGGTCAACCGGGATGCTTGCGCCGTCGCCGATCGCCTCTGGGTCAAGGACCACCTCGATCCCGAGGAGGAGAAACTACGGGTCTCAAGCTAGACGTGGTTTAGCTCGGTCCTGCATCGCTAAGCCGCTGCTCGACCTGCCTTCAGGTTCAGTCAGCGCAGGCACGGCCGTCTGACGATTGCGATCTCGGCCTCGGATGTTTCCGGTTCGCTGTAATCACTGGTCCCAACGGCCCCCATCTGGCCGGAACAGCTCACCGGCAGCGCGCATGGTCGAGACGTTGGCCATGTGCAGATAAGGCATGTCGGCCAGGCGCTGCAGCGTCTGCTCGCCGGGCTGGGTGAAGGCGGGGTTGCTCAGCGCCTCGGCCGCGGCAGGCTGGTTCCCGGCGGCCAGCGCGTTGGCGGCGTTGGCCAAGCTGTCCACCACGAGCTGGGACGGCGCGCCGGGCCGGACCCCGAGCGCCTCGCGGACCTCGACCCGGCCCTGCAGCAACTGCTCCTTGGTCAGCGCGCTGATATTGGCCCAGCGCGGGCTCGTGTAGAACTCGCCGGCGATGTAGTCCATCGCGGCCGAGGCGCGTGCGGCTTCCGCCGGGCGGTTGCGCGTTCGGCCCGGGTCGGCGAACGCATATTGCGCCTGCTGCACGGCGGACACATCGGAATTGAAGTAGCTGCCGAGCTCGCCGGGCGCCAGCCGCGCGGTGTCGGGCACGAAGGGTTGCGGCAGGTTGGCGCAGGCGGCGGGCAACAGGCAGGCGAGCAGCACGACGGCGTGGCGGTTCATGTCCAGGTCCCATCCCTCTCGGTACGGACTCTACTTGGCAATCACCATCCCGGTTTCATCCTGCCGGACCCAACCCGGCGCGGAAACGTCCGGCGAGCTCGACGTAATGGACGGCGTTCTGATCGAAGCGCCCCCGCTCCGCCGGGTCCATGTCGCGCAGCTTCTTCGCGGGCGAGCCGGCCCACAGCTCGTTCGGCCCGATCCGCTTGCCCGGCGTCAGCAGCGCGCCCGCCGACAGCATCCCGCCGCGCTCGATCACCGCGCCGTCCAGCACCGTGGCGCCCATGCCGACGAAGGCCCAGTCGTGCAGCGTGCAGGCATGGACGATGGCGGCATGCCCCACCGTCACGTCGTCGCCGACCAGGCATGGCAGGGTGCCGGCCGCGACGTGCAGGAGCGAGCCGTCCTGGATGTTGGTGCGCGCGCCCACGCGGATGTAGTTGGTGTCGCCGCGCAGCACGCAGCCGAACCAGATGCCGGATCCGGCGCCGACCCAGACATCGCCGATCACCGCGGCCGTGGGCGCGATCCAGGCGTCCGGCGCCACGCGGGGCACGACGCCCTCGAAGGCGTAGAGCGGGCCGCTACCCCGCATGGGCCGGCTCGCGCTGCGTTGCGAGCTGGTCCAGCCCAAGCATGAGCCGGATGTTCTGCACCGCCGCCCCCGACGCGCCCTTGCCCAGGTTGTCGAGCCGCGCCACGAGCACGGCATGGCCGTGCGCGGGGTGGCCGAACACGCTGAGCTCCATCCTGTCCGTGTCGTTCAGCCCCGTCGGCTCCAGCTTGCCCGCGGGCTCCAGCGGCAGCACGCTGACCAATGGCGCATCGGCGTAGCGCGCGGCCAGCGCGTCGTGCAGGTCCACGATGCCGGGCCGCCCCGGCAGGCAGTCGAGATGGAACGGGACCGAGACCAGCATGCCCTGGCGGAAATGGCCGACCGAGGGGACGAAGATGGGGCGCCGGGTCAGGCGCGCGTAGCGCTGCAGCTCGGGCACGTGCTTGTGCTCCAGGCCGAGGGCGTAGAACTCGAACGCCGGGCCGCCCTCGGCCTCGTGCGCCTCGATCATCGCCTTGCCGCCGCCGGAATAGCCGCTGACGGCGTTGACGGAGACGGGATGGTCGGCCGGCAGCAGCCCGGCATCCACGAGCGGACGCAGCAGGGCGATGGCGCCGGTCGGGTAGCAGCCCGGATTGGAGACGCGCCAGTGTGCTGCGATGCGCGCGGCCTGACCCGGCGCGAGCTCGGGGAAGCCGTAGGCCCAGTCCGGGTCGATGCGGTGCGCCGTGCTGGCGTCGAGCAGACGGGGCGCTTGGTCGCCGAGCGACGCGGCGAGGGCTGCGGATTCCTTGGCCGCCGCGTCGGGCAGGCAGAGCACGACGAGATCGACCTCGGCCATCAGGTCGCGGCGGGCGCCGGGGTCCTTGCGGCGCGCCGGGTCGATGCTGCGCAGGCGCAGCCCGGGCGTGCCCTCCAGTCGCTCGCGGATGCCGAGGCCCGTGGTGCCGGCCTCGCCGTCGATGAACACGCTCGCGTCGGCCATGTCCGAACCCCTCAATTGCTCACCCGCAGCACAAGGGAGAATTCGCTAGGGCGAGTCAGATGGCGCGGCCATTTGAGTACCGGAGCGGGGCGGACGTTAAGTCCGTGAGCACCGGAAGCGCAGAAAGGCCACGCCAGATGGCCGCCCTAGCGAATTCTCAGCGCTTGCTGAACTGGAAGCTCCGTCGCGCCTTGGCCTTGCCGTACTTCTTGCGCTCGACCACGCGGCTGTCGCGGGTCAGGAAGCCGGCCAGCTTGAGCACGCCGCGCAGGCCCGGCTCGTAGTAGGTCAGCGCCCGGCTGATGCCGTGCCGCACAGCACCGGCCTGGCCGGACAGGCCGCCGCCGTTGCAGGTGCAATAGACGTCGAACTGGTTGTAGCGGTCGGTGACGAGGAAGGGCTGCGTGATGAGCATGCGCAGCACCGGGCGGGCGAAATACTGGCCGACGCGCTTGCCGTTCACCTGGATGTCGCCTTTCCCCGGCTTGATCCAGACGCGGGCGATGGCGTTCTTGCGCCGGCCCGTGGCGTAGCTGCGGCCCTGGGCGTCGCGCTTGGCCTCATACTTCGGCGCGTCCGAGGCGGCGACGGCGGAGGCGACCGCGAGGTCCTTGAGGTCCGCGAGCGTGCGGGTCGGTGTCTCCGTCTCTGACATGCCTAGATCCTCGAATTCTTGCGGTTCAGGCCCGCGACGTCGAGCGGCTGCGGCGCCTGCCCGGCATGCGGGTGCTCGCCGCCTTTGTACACGTAGAGATGCTTCATCTGCCGGCGCTGCAGCGGGCCGCGGGTGATCATGCGCTCGACGGCCTTCTCGATCACGCGCTCGGGATGCGCGCTCTCCAGCCGCTGACGCACGGTGCGGCCGCGGATGCCGCCGGGGTGCCCGGTGTGATAGTAGAATACGGACTGGTCGGCCTTGTTGCCGGTGACCCGCACCTTCTCCGCGTTGACGACGACGACGTTGTCGCCGCAATCGACGTGCGGGGTGAACTGCGGCTTGTGCTTGCCGCGCAGTCGCTGCGCGATGATCGAGGCGAGCCGGCCGAGCACCAAGCCT
>JBBSIT010000633.1:0-3403 GCA_038231995.1 Acetobacterales bacterium
AGCGCGATCCCCTACTGCCCGGTCTACTCCGCCGCCGAGCTGACCGAGATCGGCCGCGCGGACCGGGTGTCTCACCGTCTCGTCGGCATGGAGTATCCAAACCGTCGCATGCTGATGCTGCACGAGCGCTATGCGCCGGAGGCCGCAACCGAGCAGGCGATCATCCACAACGCAGAGGAGGCCGGGATCGTCACCCGCGGCGCGGTGGAGGTCACGGTTGGCAGCAACACGCGCATCCTGCGGGAGGGCGACGCCTACTACTTCGACAGCCGCCACCCCCACCGCTTCCGCAACGCGGCCGAGGGCGAGGTCAGTGAGGTAATCAGCGCCGTCACGCCGCCGACCTACTGAGGGCCGGCTCCATGTCTAGTATTGTGGCCAGCCGGCGCCCCGCGGATTGCGCCCGCCCGCCACCGTGCGGTCTGCTGCCGCAGAACCGGCGGCGATGGGAGAGAGCGGATGGGCAAGACACGTATCCTAGCCGGGGGCATCGCCCAGGAATCCCACTCCTTCAATCCCACGCTCGCGACCCGGGCGCAGTTCGACGTCTTCTCCGGCCCTGAGGCGGTCGCGCAGGCGCGCGGCACCAATTCCACGCTGGGCGGCGTCGTGGACGCGGCTGAGGCTGCCGGAGCCGAGGTGATCCTGCCCACACTGTTCCGCGCCCAGTCCGGCGGCCCGGTGGAGGATGCTGTTTATCAGGAGGTGCGGGAGATCATGTGCGACGCCGCCCGCGCCGGCGGCTTCGACGCGATCGTGCTGCCGCTGCACGGCGGGATGCTCACGCCCACCCTGTCCGATCCCGAGGCCGACCTGATGCGGGCGCTGCGAGGTATCGTCGGCCCCGCCGTGCCGATCACCACCGCCTTCGACCTGCACGCCCATGTGACGCCGGAGACGCTGGCACCCTGCGATTTCCTGACCGGCTACAAGACCAACCCGCACGGCGACCAGGCCGCCACAGGCGGCCGCGCCTGCGATGCCGCGCTGCGCATGCTGGACGGCCGGTTCGATCCCGTCTGCGCGATCGTGCGGGCGCCGATGCTGACTCTCGGACAGGACCGCACCGACGAGGAGCCGCTGCTGGGGCTGCACGCCCTCGCCCGCCGGGCCGTCGAGGTCGGGGAGGTGGACGACGTGTCCATCTTCAACGCGCAGCAGTTCCTGGACGTGCCCGGCCTCGGCCAGACGGTCCTGGCCTACGGCAACGGCCGCGCCGACCGGGCCGAGGTAGTGGCGCTGGACATCGCCGGCCGGCTCTGGGCGGCGCGGGACGCGCTGTCCGGGACCTACCCGAGCCTGGACTCCTGCCTGGCGCGCGCTGCGTCCGGATTGGCGCGGCCGCTCATCCTGGGCGACCAGGGCGACCGCGTCGCGGCCGGCGGACCCGGCGACAGCACGGTCATCCTGCACGCCCTGCTGGAGCGTTTCCCCGACGTGGCGGCCGCCGTGCCGATCGCCGACCCCGAAGCGGTCGAGCGCTGTATCGCCGCCGGGCAGGGCACCGAGCTGACGCTGACTTTCGGCGGACGGATCTCCCGCATGGCGCCGTCGGTGACGGCCGAGGGCACGGTGGTGTCGGTGGGTGAGGATGCCCGCATGGTCTGCGAGGGGCCGCACGAGAAGGGACAGCGGAAGTCGCTTGGGCGCTACGCGGTGTTCCGCACCGACCGGGTGGTGGTCGCGCTGACCGTACGGCCACTCTCCTTCCTGGACCCGAACTACTATCGTGCGCTCGGCATCAAGCTGGAGGAGATGGACGTCGCCGTGGTGCGCTCCGGCTACCACTTCACCCTCAACTTCGCGGCCACCGGCGAGTGCATCACCGTGGACACCCCCGGCATGACCTCCTACCGAGTGCATGAGCTGCCCTTCACCGCGGCGCGCCCCTTCTATCCGCTCGACCCCGTCGACTACGCGCCCGCCGTGACCCTGCGCCGGCGGGCGGCATGACGGAGGATGCGCTCACCGCGGAGTACCTGGCCCTGCTCGCCCGCGCCGGCATCGCGATGCCGCCCGAACGCCTGGCCGATGCGGTGGCGGAGTATGCCGATCTCCGCGCCCATATCGACCGGGTCAACGCCGCCTGCCCGCCCGAGGCTGAGCCCGCCACGCTGTTCGGCCCGCAGCGATGACGCACGACCTGCCGGTCGCCGTCCTGGGCCGGGGCTTGCGCGATGGGACGCTGACGGCGGAGGGGCTGGCGCGGAATGCTCTGGCGCGGATCGCTGCGCATGACGGTCGGCTGCACGCCTTCGTCCGGGTGGAGCGGGACGCCGCGATGCAGGCTGCCCGCGCGGCCGACGCCGAGCTGAGGGCGGGGCGGGACCGCGGCTTGATGCACGGTATCCCCTACGCGCTGAAGGACATCTACGACGCCGCCGGCCTGCCGACCACCCGCCACTCCCGACTGCGGCTCGGCGCCGTCGCGTCGGAGGACTCCGCGGTCGCCGCCCGCTTCCGGGACAGCGG
This sequence comes from Acetobacterales bacterium, assembly GCA_038231995.1. Taxonomy (GTDB): domain Bacteria; phylum Pseudomonadota; class Alphaproteobacteria; order Acetobacterales; family Acetobacteraceae; genus JBBSIT01. Next base: position 2,473 of record JBBSIT010000633.1, read on the forward strand.
CGCGATCCTGCTCGGCAAGCTCGCCACCTACGAGTTCGCGCTGGGTGGCTTGAGCTTCGACCTGCCGTTTCCGCCGGCGCGCAACCCATGGGACCCCGACCGGGTGCCCGGCGGCTCCTCCTCCGGCTCGGCCGCCGCGGTGGCGGCCGGGTTCGTGCGCGTGGCGCCGGGATCCTGCACGGCGGGGTCGATCCGCGGGCCCGCTGCCTGGTGCGGCGTGGTGGGGATGAAGCCGACCTACGGCCGCGTGTCCCGCCGCGGCGTATTCCCGCTGGCCTGGTCGCTGGACCATTGCGGCCCGCTGGCCCGCAGCGTGGAGGATGCGGCCATTGCCCTGCAGGTGATAGCCGGGCACGACCCGCGCGACCCCGCCAGCGCCGACCTGCCTGTGCCCGACTACCGCGCGGACCTCGGCGCGGGCGTGGCCGGGTTGCGCGTAGGAGTGCCGCGCAGCCTGTTCGCGCACGACCCCGCGCTGACCGGAGACGCGCGGGACGGCATCGAACACGCCCTTGCCGCCCTGCGCGACGCTGGCGCGGCGCTCGAGGACGTGACGCTGCCGGACTACGCGCTGTATCGGTCCTGCAACCGTGTGATCATGACCGCGGAGATGTATGCGATCCACCGCGCGGCTCTGCGGCGCCGGCTGCCGGAGTACGGCGAGATCGCAGCCCGGCGCTTCGCGAGCGGGGTGGCGATCGACGCCGCCGACTACCTCGCCGCCCAGCGGCTGCGGCGGATGCTGACGGACGCGGTGGACGCTGCGCTGAACCGCTGCGACGTGCTGGTTACGGCCATCTCCCTCGACACCGCGCCGCCCTTCGGCCCTCACGGCTCCAACTGGCCGCTGCAGCCTGCCACCTTCAACGTCACCGGGCACCCCGCGATGAGCGTGCCGATCGGGCTCGGTCGCGACGGGCTGCCGCTGTCC
>JBBSIT010000634.1:0-3394 GCA_038231995.1 Acetobacterales bacterium
GAACTGGTCCACCAACGGGTTGCCGCTATCGAGCAACTTCGCCGCCGGCCCCTGCCACACCAGCCGTCCCCGGAACAGCATCGCCGCCGTGTCGCCGATGCGCGTGGCACTCGCCATGTCGTGCGTGATGGCGATCGCCGTGCTGCCCAGGCGCTTCACGCAGTCCACGATCAGCCCGTCGATCACCGCGCCCATGATCGGATCGAGACCCGTGGTCGGCTCGTCGAAGAACAGGATATCGGGCTGGGCGGCGATGGCGCGGGCGAGCGCCACCCGCTTCTGCATGCCGCCCGACAGCTCCGCGGGCGACAGGTCGCCCACGCTCGCGTCCAGCCCCACCTGCGCCAAGATCTCGTCCGCCCGCGTCCGCGCCTCGGCCCGGGTCGCCTTGCGTTGCGCGAGCAGCCCGAACGCCACGTTCTCCCAGACCGGCAGGCTATCGAACAGCGCCCCGGCCTGGAACAGCATGCCGATCCGCGAGCGCACTGCGGCCTGGCCCGCCGGGTCGAGCCGCAGCAGGTCCTGCCCGTCGATCTCGATCGACCCGGCGTCCGGCTCGATCAGCCCCAGGATGCACTTCAGCAGCACCGACTTGCCGCTGCCGGACCCGCCGATGACGACGCAGGACGTGCCGGGCATCACGTCGAGGTCGATGCCGTCCAGCACCACCTTGTCGCCGAACGCCTTGCTCAAGCCTCGAATGCGGATCTTGGGTTCGCCCGTCATCGCGCGAAGAACAGCTCGGTCAACACGTAGTCGAACGCCAGGATCAGGATGCTGGCCGACACGACGGCGCTGGTGGTCGCGGACCCCACGCCCTGCGCGCCGCCGCGGCTGTGGTAGCCGTGGTAGCAGCCCATCAGCGCGATCAGGAACCCGAACACCGCCGCCTTCGACAACCCGGACACCACGTCGTTGGTCGTCAGGATGTTCGCTGTGTTGGTGATATAGCCGGCCGGATTGAACCCGAGCTTGACCGTGCTGATGAGGAACCCGCCCGCCACGCCGATGATGTCGGCGACCACCACCAGCAGCGGCAGCGCGACCGTGCCGGCCAGCAGGCGCGGCGCCACCAGGTATTTCATCGGGTCGGTCGAGAGCGTGCCCAGCGCGTCGATCTGGTCCGTCACCCGCATGGTGCCGAGCTCCGCCGCCATCGCGGCGCCCACGCGGCCGGACACCATCAGCCCCGCCAGCACCGGCCCCAGCTCCCGCACGACGGAGAGCGCCACCACGCCGGGGATCGCGCTCTCCGCGCTGAACCGGCTGAACCCGGTGAAGCTCTGCAGCGCGATCACCATGCCGCTGAACACGGCCGTCATCGCCACCACGGGCAGGCTGAAATACGCGAACTCGATGAAGGCGCGCCAGAACTCGCGGCCGTAGAACGGCGGCCGCAGCAGGTGCGACAGGCCCTGGACGCCGAACAGCGCCACCGCGCCCGTACTGCGCACGACGCCGAGCGTGCCGCGCCCGACCGCGGCGACCGCGTCCAGCACCGCCATCACGCGCCCTGATAGACCCGGCGGTAGCGCGACCCGAGCCGGGTCAGCACCTCGTAGCCGTTGGTGCCGGCCGCCTCTGCCACCCGGTCGGGCGGCAGGACAGGGCCGATCAGCTCCAGCAAGCTGCCGGGTCGGACGCCGGGCGCGTCGGTCACGTCGAAGGTGGCGAGGTCCATGGACACACGCCCTACCAGCGGGACGGGTCCGCCGTCAAAGCGCGCCTCCGCCTGGTTGGACAGCGCGCGCGGGAACCCGTCGGCGTAGCCGACCGGCACGGTGGCGATGCGGCTCGGCCGCGCGGCCGTCCAGGTCCCGTTGTAGCCCACGGTCTCGCCGGGTCCGATGTTTCGCAGTTGCAGCACGGGCGCTTCCAGCCGGACGCAACCGCGCATCGGGTTGGGCCGGCCCGGCGTCGGATTGAGGCCGTAAAGGGCGGCGCCGGGCCGGGCGAGGTCGGAGCCGAACGGCGCGCCGAGGAAGATGCCGGACGAGTTGGCGAAGCTGCGCAGAGCGGCAGGCAGGCGGGCGCAGGCCTGGGCGAAGCGGATGCGCTGCGCCTCGTTCGCCGGATCATCCGGGGCCTCGGCGGCGGCCAGGTGCGTCATGACGTAGCGCAGCTCGATCCCGCTGAGCCGTTCCGGCTCCGCCGCCAGCCGGTCCAGCTCGGCGGCAGGCAAGCCGAGGCGGTTCATGCCGGTGTCCACGTGCAGCAGCGCGGGGAGGGGGCGGCCGAGGGCGCGGGCCTGCGCCGCCCAGGCCTCGACTTCGCCGAGCGAGCCGAGCGTGGGCAGCACGTCGTGCGCGATGTAGTCCGGGGCATCACCGGGCCACAAGCCGTTCAACGCGGCGAGCATGGCGCCGGGCAGGAGCGGGCGCAGGGCGGCGGCCTCGGCGAGGTGGGCGATGAAGAAATATCGGCAGCCTTCGGCGAGCAGCCGCGGCGCGACCCGGGCGGCGCCGAGGCCGTAAGCGTCCGCCTTCACGACGGCTGCGACCGGCCCCGACGGATGCAGCGCCGCGAGCGAGCGCCAGTTGGCGGCGATGGCGTCCAGGTCGATGTGAAGCGTCGCGGGCCGGTAGGGACGCATCAGGCCGTTGCGCCGACGAGCGAAACGCTGATTGCGCTCGCAGCGTTGCGCAACGGCTGGTCCAAGGACGCCAGAGGCAAGTGCCGGCGCTGCGCCAGCTCAAGGTAGGCGGCATCGTACGTCGTCAGCCGGAAGCGATCTGCCAGTGCCAGCGTCGTTGACCAGGCAAACCTGTCGGTTTCGACATCAACGGTGATGGAGAGGGAGCCGAGATCGGCCAGAGTCGCATCACGATATTGCGGCGTGATCCGGCTGCGGCGCACCGCGGTCTGAAGACCGTTGGCAATCTCAAGCCGCCACAGGGAAGGCACCACTGCGCCAATCATGACGACGCGTTCGAGCAGATCCTTGGCGGCTGGTGTCTGCTCGTCCTCGAAGAACCAGGCGAGCGCCGCTGAGCAGTCGAGGACGAGGCTCACCGGCGCCCGTCATCGACCAGATGCTTGAGGCCGATACCGCCTAGAGTCACGCCTTTGCTGCGCGCCAGGATTGCATCAGCCGCCCGCCGGGCCTTGTCGCGATCAGGGCCGAACTGGGCCGGCACGAGCCTGGCGATCGGCTTGCCGCGCCGGGTGATGGTCACTTCACCGCCCTTCGCGACCTCATCGAGCAAGGCGCTGAGCCGATTCTTCGCCTCGAAGGTTCCTACCTCCATCCTATCCTCCTGAACACAGCTAGCCTTCTTATCTAAACCCCGTCCAGTTTGAAACCCGTGGTCCTGAGCGCTGCCGGTAGGAGGGTTAGGAGAGGCTCTCCCCTGAATGGTGCGGCGACCAGGGAAACGGCACTATGCTTTCCAAA
>JBBSIT010000635.1:0-3388 GCA_038231995.1 Acetobacterales bacterium
CCTGCCAGTCCGCCTTGATCTCCTTGGCCGCCTGCGCGTAGCCGTAGCCCGGCATGTCCACCAGGATGAGCCGGCCGCCTAGGTCGAAGAAGTTGAGCTGCCGGGTGCGGCCGGGCTGGTTCGAGGCGCGCGCCAGCGCCCGGCGCCCGGTGAGCGCGTTGATGAGGCTGCTCTTGCCGACGTTGCTGCGGCCGGCGAAGGCGATCTCGGGTCCGGTCGCCGGCGGAAGCTGGTCGATGCGCTGGGCGGCGAAGAAGAAGCGGCACTCGGCGGCGAACAGGAGCCGCCCTGCCTCCGCCTGCTCGGGGCTCAGGCCCTCGTTTGCACCTGCGCCACCCGCGGGTTGGCGAGGCGCGTCTGACGCATTATCGTCCATTGTTGCGCGATCGTGAGCAGATTGTTCCAGCTCCAGTAGATGACCAGGCCGGCCGGAAAGTTCGCCAGCATGAAGGTGAAGATGATCGGCATAAACTGAAAGAGACGTGCCTGCACCGGGTCGGGTGGCGGCGGATTCAGCTTCTGCTGGAAGAACATGGTGGTGCCCATGATGAGCGGCCAGACGCCGAGATGCAGGAAGGGCGAGATGGCGGCCGGATTGTACGGCAGCAGCCCGAACAGGTTGAACACGTTGGTCGGATCGACGGCGGACAGGTCCTTGATCCAGCCGAAGAACGGCGCGTGCCGCATCTCGATGGTCACGAAGATGACCTTGTAGAGCGCGAAGAACACCGGGATCTGGATGACCATCGGCAGGCAGCCGCTGACCGGGTTCACCTTCTCGGTCTTGTAGAGCTGCATCATCTCCTGCTGCATCTTCGCAGGCTCGTCCTTCAGCCGCTCACGCATCTCCGCCATCTTGGGCGCGAGCAGCTTCATCTTGCTCATCGACTTGTACGACTTGTTGGCGAGCGGAAAGAACACCGCTTTCGCGAACACCGTGAAGATCAGGATGGCCACGCCGAAGTTGCCCGTCGCCTTATAGAGCCAGTCGAGCGCGTAGAAGATCGGCTTCGTCAGGAAGTAGAACCAGCCGAAATCGACCGCCTTGTCGAAGTTCGGGATTCCGAGCTGGGACTCGTAGCGGTCCAGCAGGTTGACCTCCTTGGCGCCGGCGAACAGCCGGGCCGTCGTGGTCGCCTCGGCGCCCGGCGCCACCGTCACCGCCTCCCGGCGCAGGAAATCGACCTGATACCGGTCCGAGTTGTTCTCGGTGAAATGCCGGAACGCGGCGGTGACCTCGGCGTCCTGATCGGGGATCAGCGCCGTCAGCCAGTACTTGTCGGTGATGCCCGCCCAGCCACCGGTCGAGGCCATCTCGATCCCGATGCCGCCGCGCTTCTCGCCCTCGCTCTTGGCCTTGTCGTAGGTCAGCTCCTGCAGGCGCCCGCCGAGCACGCCGAGCAGCCCCTCGTGCAGGATGTAGTAGCCCGCGACCTGCGGCTTGTAGTCGCGCCGGATGCGGGACCACGGATGCAGCGCGACCGGGACGCCGCTGGCGTTGCGCACGGTCTGGCGCACCGTGAACATGTAGTTCTCATCGACCGCCAGCTCGATCTGGAACACGAGCCCGGCGCCGTTGTCCCAGGTCAGCACGCCCGGCGAACCCAGCGAGACCGGCCCGGCGGATGCGGTCCATAGCGTATCGTTGTCGGGCAGGGCGACGCCCGGCGTGTCCGAGGTCCAGCCGTACTGGACGTAGTAGGGCTGCGGGTCGGCCCGCGGCTCCAGCAGGCGCACGAGCGGGGAGTCGGGCGAGACCTCGACATGGTAGTTACGCAGCACGAGGTCATCGATCCGCGCGCCGATCAGGCTCACGCTGCCCTGCACCCGCGGCGCCGCGATGGCCAGGCGCGGCACCTCGCGCGGCGGCGGGACGGAGACGGGCTGCATGCCCGGCGACGCCGGGTCGCCGGTCGGGCGCGGGGTGGCGCCGGACGGGGTGTTCTTCGTGACCAGCTCGGCCGTCTGCTGCCGCACGGGCGCGGGCGCCTTCGGCAGCAGCAGCTGGAAGCCGAGCAGGATAGCGATCGACAGCGCGATCGCGAGCATTAGGCGCTTCTGGTCCATCAGCGGGACATCGAACCTTTCGGACGGCACTCACAGGGCGGCACGAAGTCGTGACCGCCGGGCGGCACGGGATCGTGCCCGCCGGGATGCCAGGGATTGCAGCGCAGCACGCGCCGGGTCGCGAGCCAGGAGCCGCGCGCGGCGCCATGGCGCTGCAGCGCCTCGATCGCGTAATGGCTGCAGCTCGGCTCGAAGCGGCAATGCGCGCCGATGAAGGGGCGCAGCGTCCATTGATAGACCCGGAGGGCAAAGGCGAGCAGGGCGGCGATCATCGCGCCCCCACCCGCTGCAGCGCGCGCTCCAGGTCGTCGATCAACAGAGCGAACGGACGGCCGCGCGTCGTGTCGCGCCCGATCAGCACGAGGTCCATCCCCGTTACGGGGCGTTCCCGGAGCAGCAGCCGCGCGGCCTCGCGCAGGCGCCTACGGGTCCGATTGCGCACCACGGCGTTGCCGACCTTCTTCGTCACGGTGAAACCGAGGCGCGCGGGCACATCGTCGCCGCGCGCGAAGCCCTGCAGCACCAGGCCGGGCACCGGCGCCTTGCGTCCTTTGCCGGCGACGCGGAGGAACTCGGCGCGGCGCTTCAACCGTGCGGGGACCGGCACCTCGGAAGGCGCCATGGGGGGCCTCTCCGAGTTAGGCCGACAGGCGCTTGCGGCCCTTGGCGCGCCGGTTGGCGAGCACCTTCCGCCCGCCGACAGTGGCCATGCGGGCGCGAAAGCCATGACGGCGCTTGCGGACCAGCTTCGAGGGTTGATACGTGCGCTTCACGACATTCTCCGATTCAGGGGACTGCGACACGCCGAAAGGTCGGGCGTCAGACGCGGGCGCGCCGATGCAGGTCGGCGGGCGGTCCCGTTGCTGCGCGGCTTATAGTCGCCTCGGCCCGGGCGCGTCAATGACAGCGGTAGCCACGATGGGCGATCGCCGTCATGTTCCGCCGATGCGAAGCGTGCCGAAGCCCCTGTTGATCGCGCTGCTCGCGGCCTTGGCGATTGCCGCCTTCGTGTTCGGCCGCGCCTGGCTCCCGTCGTTCGAGTGGCTGGCCGAGCGGCAATCAGCGCTCCAGAGCCTGGTGGAAGCGCATCCCATCCTGGCGCCGCTCGCCTACGTGCTGCTCTACGCCGCCCTGGTGATGGGTTCGATCCCCGGCGGCACGGTGATGAGCGTCACCGGCGGCGTCCTGTTCGGCGCCGTGCTCGGGACGGCCTGCGGCGTTCTCAGCGCGTCGCTGGGCTCCGGGTTGCTGTTCCTGCTCGTGGGGCGCCTGCTGAACTACTGGGCCGCCCGCCGGGCCGTCCGCTTGCTGGATCGGATAC
>JBBSIT010000636.1:0-3377 GCA_038231995.1 Acetobacterales bacterium
CTGGACGAGGCGGTAGGTTTTCCCAGTGCCGGCCGAGGCCGTGACGACGTCGATCGCACCCATCAGCACATCACCCTCATTCCGCAGATCCGGCCGAAGCTGCAGAAACGACACGGGGGTTCTAAACCGCGTCCAGTTTGAAACTCGTAGCGCCGCTCTTTGATCCCGGGGCCTTCTGGCAGAGCGATTCTCTTTGGTTGAGGGCGGGCGGGACCACGGGTTTCAAACTGGACGCGGTTTAGTACCAGGCCAGGTGTCGGATCCCCGTCCAGCTCACCTACGCCGGCCGCTTCGAGACGGCCTTCCTTCAATGCCTGGACGTTTGCAGCCCAGCCGACCGCAACCTCATGCCAGGTGTCGCCCAGATCGGTGCCCCGGACGTGGTCGCCGGCGAATGGCCAGGCATCCACGGCCAGTAGCTGCGCCTGCGCCAGCATGAAGTATCCGGCAGTCACGGGGCCCTTTCCTTCGCTCAGCCGGGCATAGGTCGCCAGCTGCACCGGGCGTCCCTCGGACACCTCTGCCCGTCGGTACTTGTCGTGGCCGGTCCATTTGAGGTCGAGCACGATTTGCCGGTCGTTGCCGTCCTGCAGCAGCAGATCGAGGCGACCGTGTAGCTTGGCGCCGGCCAGTGACGGTTCGTGCCTTTCCTGACCGATCTCCGTTCCCACCACCTCCAGCCCGGCTTCGACAATGGCTCGCGCGAGTGCCTCCACTGCGCGAGGGATAGCGACCCTGGCACGCGCGAGGTCAGATGCCGCGCCAGGAAGCAGGAGCGGGGTCGCTTCGGCCTCGATCACCCGCTGCAGCACCGCTTCTGCGCGCCGCCGGAGCAGGAACGGGTCTGGGACCGGACCGGGTCTGAACACGTCGCAGATGATGCTGTGTGCGAGCAGTCCGAGCAGCCTCTCTCCGTCTGGTATCGCAGCCTGTGCACTGCCCCGGAGGTGGGCAACGTGATCGAGCGTCCATGCGAAGCGGCAGCCAAGCACCTGCTCGATCGCGGTAGCAGAAATACGCTCTGGCGGGCGGATGACGCCAGGACGCACCGTCCAGGCCCGCCGCGGCGAGCTCAACATCGCAAGCGGTGGCGCCACACGCCGCAGCATGCGTCCGGCTAGAGCGACATCCCCGGCCAGCAGCGACTCTGCCCGCACAAGGACTCCGGGCGGCGCCCGCTGCAGCACCGCGTGCAGCTCGTGCATGAGCGGATGCTCGGGGCAGACCGCGCCCGTAACCTGGCGCGTCAACACCATGATCATCCGCTCGCGTGCCATCAGGAGCGGTTGCCGCCAGCCATGTGCCGCCGCTGCCACCTCGTTCACGGCGGCGACCGGCGCACAGCCGGCCTGCTCCAGCTCCGCTCGCTCGCTCACAGTCCAAGGCTGGGGAGCAGGCAATCCCGAGTGTCCGGGAGCCCACCAGATTACGGTATCGGCGGGTCCCCAAACGGCGCCGGGCGCGTGCACGGCGGACCAGGTCGCCGCCTGGGCGATTGATTGCGGGTCGGCAAGGCCCGGCCCAATTGCCTCGTCCACCATACGAGTGAGCAGGTGGCGCGACAGAAGGAGTTCACCCCCGGCACCGATCGCGGCCGCGAGATCGGTCGCCGCGGCTGCAAGCATGACCCGGAGCGGATCGTTCTCCGCGTCCCGTAGGGCCCATTGCGCCACCCGGCTGCAGATTCGCTGTGCTTCGCTCGCGGGCATCCCGGAGACGGGTTCGAACAGCGTACCCTCGGCCCAGTCTCGCCACCATGCTCTGTCCTGGTCGAGCGTGCGTTTCAGTTCTCTCCCACACAAACCCTTGGCCACGAAGTGATTGTGTCGCCGAGTGGTTGCGGCATCGAGGGCAGCTGTCCAGCTTGGGTTATCGCGACCGGGGGCCTCGACCAGCGCCTTGGCCAGACGCCAAGCGACCATGCGCGGCACCGGGCCATCCGGCAGATGCAACAGATCCAGCAAACGATAGGGGTTGAAGGGAGCCCAGCGCGTGGCGAAGGCGAGTGACAAGACCTGCAACACGGCCCGTGCCGGGGAGGCTGGCAGAAAGCCGAAGCGCGGCTGGTGTAGCCGGACCAGCGCAGCGTCGAGCACGCCGGTACCGGCGCCCAGGACACAAACAGTACCTTCCCCCTGTTTGGTGGTGCCGGCTGCCAGCCATGATGCGAGCGCATCGGCCGCCATGATCTCCGTGTCGGCCGTCAGTATGACGAAGGACCCGTCGCCCTGCAGCGACTCCACACCGGCGCCCACGAGCAGCCGCTGCACGCGGCCCAGGTCACCGGCGGTGGATCCTGGCACGCATGCTTCATCGATGCGCACACCGCTCGCAGCCAACCGGTCCATCAATCGTCGCAGGCCAGTCGGAAGCAGCTCGCGAGATTGAAGCAAGGTCAGCGAGGCCCAGGGCAGCCGGCGAGGATGCGCCAGCGCCTCGGTCACGGCAGCCAGTCGATCAGCATGTCCAGGCGGCAAAGGGGGTCCCGCCGCCTCCGCCGCTGCTAGGTCGCCAAGACGTCCAGGTCGAGCAGACTGGGCGGTTGGCCGCCAGCCCGCGGCAATCAACGAGTCGCGCCAGCCCAGGACCAAGCGAGCCGTTGCCCAGGAATCGACCGCCAGACTGCGGGTCCAGAAGCGCTTGCCGACGACGGCGTTCAATTTCGTACGCATGGCCGAGATCCGGCGCACTGGAGACTGACCTGGACGACGCAGGGCCAATGCCGTTTCCAGCGCATCGAGGAGACCAGCGGGGCCGATAACGTCATGGCCGAGAACGGCAGCGCCTCCGGCGGCGGTCTCCGGCCAGACCAGGCCATCACCATCTAAGCCGAATACCAGGTGTCTTGCGTGGACGCTCATGATCTGCAGTCGACCTGAGCCAAGCATGTCGCGGAAGTTACAATGACCACCAACGCATCTTGCCTCACTGCGGCTGCAGCGAGGCTGCTGCGGCGACTACCGGATTCGCTTGGAGTGTGACGGCCAATTCGCCTCCTCGCTACCCCACACGTTCAATAATCATCCAGGGCGGCTACATCGACGCGATCCCCGATCCCGAGCCATCCGCCTAACCCATGCTCGTCAAGCCCACGACCACAAGCACCCTGTCCTCACGGGCGGGGAAGCATATCACGCGCACGGGTTTCCCGTACAAGTCCATCATCGAGTTCATTACGGCACCCTCGGGGCTGAACCAGACTCCGTTTCCGTCGCAGAGGTTCTTTCTCAAAGTATTCGAGAAAGAGGAACTGGACGACAAAATCCAGGACATTCCCATCCGGGACATGTTCAACGAGAAGCTGCTCTATACGCTGACGGAGAGGGGGTACTACGAGTACCTGCGGTCGGAAGGCCGCTTCTCCATGGAGTACGACA
>JBBSIT010000637.1:0-3375 GCA_038231995.1 Acetobacterales bacterium
CCAGCTCTCCGGCGGCCAGCAGCAGCGCGTCGCCATCGCACGCGCGCTGGCGATGCACCCCACGCTTGTGCTGTTCGACGAGCCGACGAGCGCGCTCGACCCCGAGCTGGTGGGCGAGGTCCTGATGGTGATGCGGGAACTGGCGGGGAGCGGCATGACAATGATCGTCGTGACGCACGAGCTCGGCTTCGCGCGCGAGGTCGCGGACCGCGTCGTGTTCATGGACCAGGGCAGCGTCGTGGAGGCCGGCCCTGCCGCCGAGGTGCTGGGCACCCCGCGCGAGATCCGCACCCGCGCTTTCCTATCCGCCGTGCTGGCATGACCGGCCCCGGTCAGTACAGCCTGATGCAATCGAGGAGATGATGACCATGCTGGACAGCAAGGCCTTGGCCGGGATTCCCGTGGCGCCCGCGAACCGGGCGCCGCCCGCACCCGAATACCCCTGGCCCGGCGGCCACAGGGCGGCGATGTTCCTCTCGGTCGACGTGGACGCGGAGAGCGCCTGGACCAGCAAGGACCCCGCCCACGCCGCGCGCCTGGTCACCATGTCCTTCGGCGGCTACGAGGCCCGGGTCGGCACGCCCAAGATGCTGGAGCTGCTGCGCCAGAAGGGCCTGAAGGCCACCTTCTTCATCACGGGCTGGGCGGTCGAGGCGCATCCCGCCATGGCCGAGGCCATCCTGCGCGACGGGCACGAGATCGGCCATCACGGCTACCATCACCTACTGCCCGACCCCGGCGACCCGCATATCGAGGAGGAGCTGGACCGCGGCTTCGATACCCTGAAGCGCTGCCTCGGCGTCGTCCCCGTAGGGTACCGCGCGCCGTTCGGCGAGAGCTGCGAGGAGTTGCGCGCCGGGTTGCGCCGGCGCGGCATCCGGTATTCCAGCTCCTGGCGCGACGACGTGCGCCCGTACCGCCAGGTGCTGGCCGACGGCAGCCAGGGGGTGATCGAGCTTCCCGTCACCGCCAGCTACGACGACTGGATGCACGGGCTGAGCGCCCGGTTCAGCCCACGCTCGATCTTCCCGCGCGAGCACGTGATGTCGCTGTGGCGGGATGAGCTGGACGAGACGCGGGACTGGGGCGCCATGGTGACCACCGTGCTGCACCCCCAGGTCAGCGGCCGCCCCATGCGCCTGCGCCTGCTGCGGGAGTTCCTGGACTACGCGCAATCCTGCGGCGACGTCTGGATCGCCACCGGCCAGGAGATCTCGGACCACTTCCTGCGGTGCGAGGCGGCGGCGCGCACGCAGGCGGCGTGACCCTGCTGATCACCGACACCGTCGCGGTCACCTGCGACGAGGAGCGGCGCGTGCTCGAGCACGCCGCCGTCTTGGTCGATGCCGGACGCATCGCCGCGATCGGCCCGACTGCCGAGCTGGAGCGCGCGCACCCTGACGCCGAGCGGCTGGACGGGCGAGGCCTGGCCGTGCTGCCCGGGCTGGTCAACGCCCACACCCACACTGTCCTGACCGCCCTGCGCGGCACGGTCGAGGACTGGGAGGGCGACGCGATCTACCGCTACATGTCGCCCATCTCCTACGCCATGTCGGGCGAGGAGCGCGCCATCATGTCGGTGCTCGGCTGCATCGAGGCGATCCGCAGCGGCAGCACCACGCTCGTCGATCCGTTCCGGCACGTGACGAGCTACGCAGCCGCGATGGCCGCGACCGGGCTGCGGCTGTGGCTCTCGGAGTCCTGCGCCGACATCGACACGCGGCGCATCCGGCACGGCGAGTACGCGGTGGATGCGGCGTTCGGCCAGGCTTTCCTCGATCGGGCCACGGAGCTGATTGAGACGATGCACGGCAGCCATGGCGGACGGGTACGCTGCCAGGTCGCGGCCCACGCGCCTGACAACTGCTCGCCCGCCATGCTGGCCGCCTTGCGCGAGCTGGCCGCCAAGCACGGGCTGACCCGCACCGTGCATCTGTCGCAGAGCCCGGGCGAGGTCTCAGCCGTGCGGGACGCATACGGGCTGACCTCGGCCGCGTATCTCGACCGCGAGGGCTTTCTCGGCCCCGACCTGGTCGGTGCACACTGGACCTTCTGCACCCGCGACGACATCGCGCTCCTCGCCGAGCGCGATGTGCAGATGGCGCATTGCCCCGCCAGCATCTCCCGCCGCGGCATGCACAAGGCGTTGATCGGACCGATCCGCGACGCCGGCGTGCGCATCGGCTTAGGCACCGACAACATGAGCGAGGACATGTTCCAGGCTATGGCCATCGGCTCGATCCTGCATCGCACCGGGCGCGGACGGGAGCAGGAGGGCGGGGTCGTTCCCACGCCGCAGCAGGTGCTGGACATGGTGACGCGGGATGCCGCCCGGACCGTGGGCGCTGAGGCGGAGATCGGCTCGATAGAGCAGGGCAAGCGGGCCGACCTGACCTTCATCGACCTGAACGCCCCGGCGATGCGGCCGGCGATCCGGCTGGTGTCCAACCTGGTGCATTACGGCCATCCCGGCCTGGTCCGCTCGGTGATGGTGGACGGCGCCTTCATCATGCGCGATGGCCGTATCCTGACGGTAGACGAGCCCGCGCTGCTGCGTACGGCACAGGACGTCACGCAGCGCGTGTGGGAGCGGATGATCGCCGCCAACCCGGACATCGCGCGCCCGGATGGGGAACTGCGATGGCTTGAGGGCTGAATCGCGTTCACGCCGGACCGGGTTCCAGGATCGGCATAAGCGCCGCTTCCGGTTCGTTCATGTCCGGTATAGCGTCTGAGTGCAGCGATGGAGTGGTCTTCCCCCCTGAAGCTGGTCCGGCGCGAGCGAGAATTTTTCGGGCACTTTGAACCTCTGAGGAGGGGGTTGTGCCATGAAGCGGAAGCGGTATTCTGATGAGCAGATTGACTTTGCCCTGCGCCAGGCGGAGGGCGGGACGGCGGTAGAGGAGATCTGCCGCAAGCTGGGTGTCTCCGAGGCGACGTTCTTCCGGTGGAAGAAGCAATTCGCTGGGATGGGCACGGTGGAGATCCGCCGGCTGAAGCAGCTGGAAGAGGAGAACACGAAGCTCAAGCGGTTGGTGGCCGACCTCAGCCTGGACAAGACGATGCTGCAGGACGTGCTCAGAAAAAAATGGTGAGGCCCGGCGTGCGGCGCGATGTGGTGGGCGTATTGCAAGGCATCTACCAGGTCAGCGAACGGCGGGCCTGCTCGGCCACGGGGTTTGGACGCTCGTCACAGCGGCTACAGGTCAAGGCGCGATCCGCAGATCGCGCTGCGGATGCGGCTGAAGGACTTGGCGGCGGTTCGGGTGCGGTATGGCTACCGGCGGCTGCACGTGCTGCTGCGCCGGGAGGGCTGGTGTCGCGTTGTAGTTAATCGTGAGACTCGCGCGGTTGATGCCGGTCGCTGCACTTAAC
>JBBSIT010000638.1:0-3356 GCA_038231995.1 Acetobacterales bacterium
ACCGAGGTGGAGAGTATCCGTCCACGCACTCAACCGCATGTTGGAACTGGGACGCCCGAGTTACGTCCGTATCGCCTGATCTCAGGCGCGGTTGAGGTCAGTGCCCCCGCTTCCCTGATCCCTGCACCACGCTAGCGTCCGCTGCTCCAGGGAGCGTTGCATGCCCGTGGCCTCCGTGCTGGTCACTGATGGGCGACCCGTGAGGCATGCCCGACGCGGCAGCATGCCCGGGGGCGACAGAACACGCAATAATGTTGTTTGCGCAACATCAACCGACTGCCTGCCCGGGGCACGGCCTGTGCCCCGGGCAGGGGTGGGGCGTGCCCGTTACCGGAAGGGCATCATCGGACGGGCGCCGGTGTTCCGGCCGCCTGCGGCGCGGTCCTGGCTCATCTGGTTGAGGTTGGACGTCGTGTCGGGGCCGGCGCTGGGCGAGTTCTGTCCTTGCTGGGCGCGCTGCAGGCTCATCTGGTTCAGTTGGTCGGTCTGGGAGTCGCCGGTGTTGTTGCCGCGGTCGTTGCTCCGCTGCACGTTCTGGTAGGGACGCCGCCGGTTCGCCACGTCGAGGACGGACGCTGAGCGCTGCGGGGCCGCGACCGCCGGGGCGGACGGCATGGCGTGCACCTGCGCCGGCAGGACGAGAGCCGACAATGCCGTCAGGATGGACAGGGCGGGCAGGAACTTGGGCTGATCTGTCACGGTGTGCCTCCAAGGCCGAATCATGAGGCTCGCCGGCCCCAAACACCTGATTGTTCTCCCATCATGCGCCCGAGATCAATCCATTTCGCCCACGGTCCCACTCGCAGGCGCGTGAGTGTGGCTGGTCCCTTGCCAAGTGTTGCGGCGGGGAGCCATCCTGCTCCGGCCCGTTGACGCCCACTCCCGGCCAAGAGGGTCTGCCGATGCGTCCGCACCGCTTGATCCTCGCGCTCGTCCCCGCCGCGCTGCTCGCCTTTGCCGCGCACGCGGCCGAGCCGCCCGCCCGGTATTGCCGGCGCGTGGGCACCGATGACGCGCCCAGGCCCATCCCCGCCTCGCTCGTCCCCGCCGCGAAGCGCCTGTTCGGCCTGAACGCGCCGGAGGGCGTCGTGCGGCGCATGACCGTGTTCCGCTGCATGGAGGGCGCCGTCCTGATCTGCACCACTGGCGCCAACCTGCCCTGCGGCAAGGCGAACACCCGCCGGACCCTCGCCTCCGCCGGGCGCTACTGCCGGGAGACCCCGGATGCCTCGTTCATCCCCATGGTCGTGACCGGGCACGACACGATCTACACCTGGCGGTGCCGGGGCACGGAGGCCGTCGCCGGAGAGCCGGCCGAGCCTGTGGACCCGCGCGGCTTCGTGGCGCGGCTGTGGATGCCGGCGGAGTGACGGGCACGGGCGAGCTGGGCGGCGAACCGGGCGCATGAATGCCGTCGAGGTCGGCCTGCTCGTCGCCGCCTGCGTCTTCGCGGGCGCGCTGTTCGGCCTGCAGCTCCATCGCTTCCTGCCGGCGCGCCACCTGACCAAGGAGACGCAGGAGGTCGTCAGGCTCGGCACCGGGACGATCTCGGTGCTGGCGTCGCTCGTGCTCGGCCTCCTGATCGCGACGGCGAAGACCGCGTCCGACACGACCGATCGGGAGATACGGGGCTACGCCGCCGACCTGATCCTACTGGACAGGACGCTGCGGAGCTACGGCGGGGACGCGGCCGTGCCGCGGGCCTTGCTGCGACGCTCCACCGTGCAGACCCTGCAGGACATCTGGCCGAAGCCCGGCGACCGCTTCACAGGGCTGGACGATGCCCCGGCGGGCGCGGTGCTGGAGCAGGCGCAGCAGGCGATCCGGGCCTTGGCGCCCGCCGATGCCGGGCAGCAGTGGCTGCGGGACCAGGCGTTGCAGACCATCACCTCCCTGCTGCGCCAGCGCTGGGTGCTGATCGAGCAGGCCGGGCCGAGCGTGCGGCCCGTCGTCGTGGCCGTGCTGGTGTCCTGGATCGTCGCGATCTTCGTCAGCTTCGGCCTGAACGCGCCGCGTAACGGCACGGTGGTGGCTGCCTTCCTCGTGTGTTCGCTGGCAATCGGCGGCGCCGTTTTCCTGGTCATCGAGATAGACAGCCCGTTCGAGGGCGTGCTGCGCATCTCCGACCGGCCGATGCTCAGCGCCCTGGCTCACATGGACCCGTAGTCTCCGCCGCGGGCGCCTCGCGCTACTTCACGCCGGGGGGATCGGCGGCCGGCAGAGGGCTGCGCCCGGCACGCCAGCGTTCCGGCACCAGGAAGATGCGCTCGCGCCGCTCGGCCTCGAACGGCAGCGGCGGCCGGCTGTTGTCGATGAACTTGCCGATCTGGTCCTGGAAGGCATCGACATCGCGCCAGAGGCCCACGTTGAAGTAGGACGTATATGCGGGGTTCAGCGACTGCCAGGTGATCCAGGGCGCGCGCTCCCGGTCCTCGACAGAGCTCAGATATTCGCCGACCAGGCCGGAACGGTCCTCGACGACGGAGCGGGTGCCCCAGTACTCCAGGAACTCCGCCTCGCGGCCCGGCTTGATCTTCCAGTGGACCACGACGATCCGGAGCGGGGCGATGCGGGACGACGTGGCCGGCTCGGTGGCCACCCCAGGCGCGGGCACCAGCACCGTCTCGGCTGCCAGGGGGGCCCACGGGAGCAGGCTCAGGGCCAGCAGCGCCGTGCGAGCGGTCAGGGCTGAGAACATACGCATCCCTTACGACGATCGTCGCAGAAAGCCAATGTCCCCGCGCGGGGATTATTCGCTCCTCCGAACGCCGCGGCTGATGCTTATACCAACCGCCCTGTTGAGTGACCGCTTGCCACCCACCCCGCGATCGCTCCGCCGGTCCACGGCACCGCCCCGCCCGGCGCAGCTTCCACTGTGCCGAAGCCGGGCCTTGACATGCGCCCACGGTAAAGTTTCCCGTCCCGTTCCATGATCCCGCACCCCGCACCCGCCGAGCCACCCAGCCCCGCCGCCCAGCAGGCGGAGGACGCAGACTATTACCGCCGGGTGCTGCATGAGCTGATCGACCTGGGAACGGACCTCGCCCGCGTGGTCCACGACCAGGCCAAGGCGCAGGCCAAGACCGCCGCGGCGAGCACCGACGCGGGCGCGGGGACAGCGCCGGACCTCGCGGTCGCCTTCGATCGCATCGCCCGCTCGGTCCGGCGCAGCATCGCCCTGGCCCGGACCCTCTCCGAGCCCGTCCCACCGCCGGCCGCCCACGACGACGGCGCCCGCCGCACGGCTGCGCGCAAGCGGATCATCCGCGAGGTCGAGGACGTGATCCAGCGCCCGGCCGTGGGACGCGATGCGGAGGCGCTGCACGTAGAGCTGCTGGAGCGGCTGGACGCGCCTG
>JBBSIT010000639.1:0-3355 GCA_038231995.1 Acetobacterales bacterium
CTCCGGCGCGGCGCCCCGGCGCTGGCCGAGCAGCGGATGGTCGATCGGCGCGGTCAGCGTGTCGGTCGCCTCGCCCGTGCGCTCGACCCAGTAGCGCTCGCGCTGCCAGGGATAAGGGGGCAAGCCGGCGGGATCGATTGGGCCGTCGAACAGCGGCGACGTGGCGATGCCGTGCCCGGCCACGTGGCAGCGCGCGGCGGCAAGCAGCACCGGGTCCTGCCCGGAGGGGCGGCGCGACAGGGTGGACAGCACGCGGCCCGGCGCGTCCACCCGGCGCAGGGCGTCATGCAGGTAGGCCTGCAGCACGGGGTGCGGCCCGATCTCGACGAAGATGCGCACGCCCGCGGCGGTAGCGGCGTCGATGGCGTCGCTGAAGCGCACGGGCTCGCGCACGTTGCGCCACCAGTATCGCGCGCCGAGCTCCGGCCCCTGCAGCTCGCCGCCGGTCACGGTGGAGAGGAACGGGGTGCGAGCCACGCGCGGCGCGAGGCCGGCGAGGTCGTCCAGCAACGGCGCCTCGATCGGGTCCATGGCGGCGCTGTGGAAGGCGTAGTCGAGGTCGAGCCGGGTGAATGCCCAGCCCTGCTCGTCGGCCAGCGCCGCCAGTGCGCACAGTGCGGCTTCCGGCCCGGCGACCGTCACGGCGGAGGCGCTGTTGCACGCGGCCAGCTCCAGCCCGGCGCCGACCCGCGCCACCACCGCCGCAGCGCGGTCGGCCGGAAGGGCGAGCACGCCCATGGCGCCGATCCCGCGCGTCGCCTGCTGGCCGCGGCTGCGGCAGGCGATGACCTTCGCGGCCTGGACCAGCGACAACGCGCCTGACGCCCAGGCGGCCGCGACCTCGCCGACGCTATGGCCGACATGCGCCGACGCCTTGATGCCGGCGTCGCGCAGCGCCTGCACGAGCGCCACCTGCACCGCGAACAGCAATGGCTGCGCCTGATCCGTATCGCGTAGGCCGTCGTCCCCGGCCGAATCGAGGCGCTCGCGCACGGACCAGCCGAGATGCGGCAGCAGCGCCACGTCCACCCGGTCGATCGCTGCGCGGAAGCCAGGGCTGCGCGCCATCGCCTCGGCGCCCATGCCGGTCCATTGGCTGCCGTTGCCGGAATACACGAAGGCGATCTCAGGAGCCGGTAGCGCCGCTCCCGCGACCACCGCGGAGGCGCCGCGGCCGGCGAGGAAATCGTCGAGTCCCGCGGCCAGGTCCGCAGCTCTCCCGCCGAGCACGACGAGGCGTTGCGCGTGTTGCTCGCGGGCACGCGCCGCGGCGCGGAGGCGGGCGGCGAGGTCCGGCGCGTACGCGATCTGGCCGCGCCAGGTGGCGGCCAGGGCACGCAAGGCAGCGTCCGACCGGGCGGAGAGCAGCAGCGGCGGCAAGGCTTCCCCGTCTGGCGCAGCATCGGCCGGCGCAGCATCGGCCGGCACGACCTCGGGCGCCGTGTCGGGCTGCTCGGGGGCGGGTCCCAGGACGGCGTGGGCGTTGGTGCCGCCGAAGCCGAAGGAGTTGATGGAGACGATCACCTCGCCGCCGACCGGGACCGGAAGCGGCGCCGGCACGAGTTGCAGGTTCAGCGCATCGAACGCGATGGCCGGGTTGGGCGTCTCGCAATGCAGCGAGGCCGGGACCTGCCCGCGCTGCAGCACCAGCATGGCCTTGAGCAGCCCGGCCATGCCGCTCGCGGCCTCGAGGTGGCCGATATTGGTCTTGACCGAGCCGACCGGCAGGCGCGCGATACGGGCGCGGCCCAGCACCTCGCCGATGGCGCCGGCCTCGATCGGGTCGCCCGCCGGCGTGCCGGTGCCGTGCGCCTCGACATAGACGAGATCGTTGGGGTCCAAGCCGAAGCGGTCGTAGACCTCGCGCAGCAGGCCCGCCTGGGCCGCCTTGTTCGGCAGGGAGAACCCGGTGGTGCGGCCGTCCGAGTTGACGCCGGTGCCGCGGATCACGGCGCGAACGGGGTCGCCGGCGTCCAGCGCGTCCTGCAGCGGCTTGAGGATGACGACGCCGCCGCCCTCGGCGCGCACGTAGCCGTCGGCGCGGGCATCGAAGGCGTGGCAGCGGCCGCGCGGGGACAGCATGGAGGCGCGGGAGAAGCCGACATAGCTCTGCGGCGCCAGCAGCAGGTTGACGCCGCCGACCACGGCCGCCGGCACCTGGCCGCCGCGGATCGCCTCGCAGGCGAGATGCAGCGCCACGAGCGAGGAGGAGCAGGCGGTATCGACGGTGAAGCTCGGGCCGCGCAGGTCGAACGCGTAGGAGATGCGGTTCGACAGCGAGCACAGGGTCGAGCCCGTCATGGAATAGGCGTTGGTGGCGGACGGGTCGCCGATATGCAGGTTCAGGTAGTCCCAGGCGGAGCCGCCGACATAGACGCCGACCGGGGTGCCGGCGAGGCGCGAGCCATCAAGCCCGGCATCCTCCATGGCCTCGTGCGCGAGTTCCAGCAGCAGGCGCTGCTGCGGGTCCATCTGCGCGGCCTCGCGCGGGGAGATGTTGAAGAACGCCGGGTCGAAGCGGTCCACGCTCTCCAGCACGCCGGCGGCGAAGGTGTAGGTCTTGCCGGGCTGGCCGCGCTCGGGGTGCAGGAAGGCGCCCTTGGTCCAGCGCTCGTCGGGGATCTCGGTCACGGCGTCGCGGCCGGCGGCGAGCAGGGCGGCGAAGGCGGAAAGGTCGGGTGCGCCGGGCAGCCGGCAGGCGGCGCCGATGACCGCTATGGCCTGGGAGGCATCCTGGGTGGGGCGTGTGCGGTCGTAGCCAGTCCCGTCCAAACGACATCTCCGGCCCGGAAAACGGCGGGCGATTCACAGTCCAAGAGGCGGCTATACAGAAGTCCGAACCAGCTCAGCAAGCGGCGGCGCCCCATTCCATCGTCCGAGACGAACCACGAAAGCACACGTGCATCAATTGTGCCACAATAGCCGGCGGGCTTGAGTCCCAAAAGTTAGGTTCTTGCGGTGCAGCAAACGGCCGTGCCATGACGATGCCGTGACCGCGGACGCAGGCAGCATGAGCGTAACTGCACCATCGCGATCCAGCTCGCCTGCTTCCGCACCGGAGATCGCCGTGGCGCGGCCGGTGCTGCGGGTGCTCGGTGCCGCGCCGGCCAACCTTGTGCCCTTGCTGCCGAAGTATGCCGTCCAATCCGGCCGCGCCGCGCTGCCCGGCCGCGCCGCGCTGCCCGGCCGCGCCGCCCTGCATGGCCTCGTCGGCGCCTCCGACGAGCGCGCTCTGCGGCTCAGCCGGCGGCTGGGTCCCGTGCTGCGCCTGGAGGAAGGCCTGCTGCAGGTGCCGCGCTTCGGGCCGGGCCTGCCATGGGTGAGCCTCGCCGTGCCCGGCGCCGCGCGGGACGGC
>JBBSIT010000640.1:0-3355 GCA_038231995.1 Acetobacterales bacterium
CCTTGACGATCGTCACACCGCCGCCGTAGCCGTGCTCGTCACGCAGACGCTCGAAAACCCGCTTGGACGTGTGCCTCTGCTTCGCCGGCCGGCCCTTATCCTCTTCCAGGATCCGGTCGATGACCCCCACAAAGGGATCCCCTTACGGACAGGTGTCGTGCGGTCCTATCCGAAGTACGCTCGTCATCGGTGCCACATAGCGTCGAAGATTCCACGCCATTTATCGCTGAAGGTCACACCCTTATGTGTGCTGGACTTCGCAGAACTTGGACTTTCGCATATCTGCGTATTTTGCATGGCCTTATGCTACTTTTCTGTTCCACTCAGCCGCACAGGCCTGGTTCTCAGCACGCAGTGCCGTGACCGTCACCTGCTGCGCGTCCACACTGGCCTGCAGGGCCGCATTGTTCGAGTGCAGCCGCCGCACCTCGCCCACGAGGCGGCCGACCACCTCCCGCAACTCGGCAAAGGAGAACGCCTCCAGCAGTGCGGCATCCGGCAGCGACATGCCGGCTGTGAATCACGCCACCGTCCCCAGCGCAACCATCTCGCCCGGGAATCTGCCCCAGTTACATGGTATTGGGCCTGGCCCGTCTTATTCACGACGAGGCTGGGGTGCGGCGTAAGCCGCTGGAGGGGCTTACGGCCGCGGCGCGCGAAGAGGGACGACGCGAGTCCAAGCCGCTATGGGGCGGCCCCGCGCCGCGCATCCACCGCGAGGTCGGCGGCCATGCCGGTCACTGTCCGCCTGGAGGCGTCACCGTGACCTTGAGGCTGCTGTAATAGGCTGCGACGTCGGTCATCTTTTGATCGTCGAGCATCGGGGCGACGGCCGACATCATCTCGTTCTGCCGCTCGCCGCTGCGGTAGGCCTGAAGCTGCCGGACCAGGTAACCCGCGTCGCTGCCCGCGATGTTCGGCATCTCCGGCATCTTGGCGAGGCCGTCCAGCCCGTGACAGCTTTGGCAGACGCCCGACACGATCTTGCGACCGGCAGCGGCGTCTCCCGCCGGGGCGCCGGCGTCCTGCGCCAGCGCGGCCGGGAGGGTCAGGAACGCGCCCGCAACGAGCGCGCCCCCGAGGCACAAGGTGCCCCGCATTGCCTACTTCGTCCCCTCGTAGCTGATGCGGTAGATCGCGCCGACATAGTCGTCGGACACGAGCAGGCTGCCGTCCGCGAGCTGCGCCACGTCCATGGGGCGGCCGCTGTACTCGCCGGTCTCGTTGTTCAGCCACCCCTCGGCGAAGGGCTCGCTCTTGTCCGCGGTACCGTCGGGCTTGACGAAGGTGACCATGACCCGCGCGCCAATGGGCACGGTGCGGTTCCAGGAGCCGTGCTGCGCCGAGAAGATCGCACCCTGGTACTTCTCCGGGAACATCTTGCCCCGGTAGAAGGTCATGCCGAGGTCGGCGGCGTGCGCGTCCTCCTCCACAACGGGGAAGACCACGTCCGCGGGCGGGGTCTCGTCCGCGTATTCCTTGGTGCGGACGTGACCGCCGCCGTACCAGGGGAAGCCGAAGTTCTGGCCGGGCTTCGTCACGTGGTTCAGCTCACCGGGCGGGGTATCGTCGCCCATGCCGTCCACCTGGTTGTCGGTGAACCAGAGATCCTTGGTTTTCGGGTCGAAGTCGATGCCGACGGAGTTGCGGACGCCGTGGGCGAAGACTTCGCGGTTCTTCCCGTCCCGGTCCATGCGGACAATGGCGCCGAGGCCCCACTGGTTGTAGAGCGCCATCTTCGCCTTGGGCGGCACGTTGTAGGGCTGGCCGAGGGCGATGTAGAGCTTGTTGTCCGGGCCGATCCGGCAGACACGGCCGGAGTGGTTGAAGCTCTGCTCGGAGACCGGGATCAGCTTGCCCTGCGGCACCACCTCCTCCACCGCCGTGTCCGGGCTCTCGTAGAAGAACTCGGCGGCGGGGAAGTCGAGCACGCGGTTCTGCTCGATGACGTAAAGGATGCCGTCACGGGAGAAGCAGACGCCGTTCGGGTTGCTGAACTGCACCGACGGCGCGAACCGCTTGACCTCGTCCGCGATGCGCGCGCGCGTGCGGTCGGTCACGGCATACACGTGCGTCTTGCGCGTGCCCACAAACACGACGCCGGCGTTCGGCCCGACCGCCATGCCGCGGGCATCGGGCACGATGGCGTAGAGGTCGATCTTGAAGCCGGGCGGCAGCTTGATCGCCTCGAGGTTCTTGCGGATCTGATCCGCCTTCGGCCCGGTCTGCGGGATCGTCGGGATGTCCAGGCTCGCGCCGGTGCTCTGGAAATTCTGCAGCCGCTGCATGTTCTGATCGGCCGTGCCGGCCGCGCCCTGCGGAGCGTTGCGCTGCTCCTGCGGTGTCGGCGACATGCCCTGCGTGGAAGATGCCGGAGGCGGCGGCGCGACCTGCTGGGGTCCGGTCTTGCCGGCAGGCTGGGCGCTCGCGACGCTGGCGGCCGTCAGCGCGAGCGCGGTGGTGGCGACAAGGATTCTCTGGCGCATCTATGGACTCCTCCCCGGTTTCGGTCTCCGGCGATGCATTGCTTGCGACGCGGGTTCCCCGCATCAACCCACGTGGGGTGTCCCCGGTCAAGCGCCCCCAGTGGCCGGCCACGGCAATCGCTTGAGCTTGGGTCTTGCCGGGGCGAGGGAACTCCGAATGCGCCAACGGTATCGAACCCAAACGGACAGTCACTGATCACAAATTCTGAGTTGTCCGTTTGTTCATGGGCAGGACGGTCCGCCAAGCCTGCGTTCATCGAGAAAGTCGGTCTGGAGGGGGCGGCAACTGCTGTCCGAAAGCTAGGGCGTGCCGTCAATTGAGCCAGATTGCGGTGGCGGCGAGGTGGACGCCCGCGAGGAAGTTGCGTGCGGTTTTGTCGTAGCGGGTGGCGATGGCGCGGAACTGCTTGAGCTTGGCGAAGAAGTTCTCGATCAGGTGCCGGGCCTTGTAGAGGTCGCGGTCGTAGTCGCGCTGGACGGTCCGGTTGGCCTTGGGCGGGATCACGGCGGATTTCCCGGCTGCGGCCAGCGGCTCAAGGACGCGCTTGTCGGCATCGAACGCCTTGTCGGCGATCAGGGTGTCCGCCTCCATCCCTGGGAGCAGGTGGTCGGCGCCTTCCAGGTCGTGCGCCTGCCCGCCTGTCAGGAAGAACCCGACCGGGTTGCCCAGCGCGTCCACCATCGTGTGTATCTTGGTGCATCAAGGTCGCTCTGCGACACCCAACTCACCCCAAAGACGGCCAAAACAGCGGGTTTCCGGCCGAACCAGCCACCCGCGTACAGATCTCATCAGCCCTCTTCGGGCGGCTTCACCCGGGCGAACATCCTCAGGAGTAAGAGGTCGTAGGCGATCTTGAGCAGCCCGCCCA
>JBBSIT010000641.1:0-3342 GCA_038231995.1 Acetobacterales bacterium
CCTTCGGGCCGCACCGCTTCCGCTACGCCGTCGGCAGCGCGGCGGCGCAGGCTGACCCGGAGAACGGGGGCGTCGCCGCGGCCGTGCTGGGCATCTCGGAGCGGATCCTGCGCAGGCACTACGACCGCGCGGGCGAGGGCGCGGCGGCCGCGGCGTTCCACACCGCGCTCGCGGCCGAGCGCGACCGGACCGAGGGCGTCGCGATGCGCGCCTTGCGCGGTACGGAGGGCTGAGGCATGACGGGGTTTGTCGAGCGGCTCGGGCGCTTCGTGATGGTCCACGACAGCGAGGGCACGCTCTACGCGATAGCGCCCCGGGCTGTGCTCGTCGCGGTCGCGACCGAGGACGGCGGCACCGTGGCCATGCTCGCCGGCGGCTGCGCCGTGCGCTTTGCCGAGGACGTCCACACCGTCGCCGCCTGGTTCAGCGGCGATCTCCCACGGTGACCCGCCGCTCTGCGTTTACGCCCCAGGATGCAGGCAGCGCAGCGGCGGGTCGCGAAGCGGTCACTGCAGTGCAGCACCCAGTCGCGCACGATCTGCAAGCTCGCGTCGCCGAGCTTGTGCGGCGTCCTTGCTCTGCTTCGCCAGGGCCATGCAGTTCTCCCGTAGCGGCCTGAGCGTGCCGACCAAGGCGTGAGCGCGCCAGCGCGAGGCAACGGATTTATGGAGGCGGCCTTCCAGCGTCGTGGAGGTCGCTCTGGTGCCGTTTGCTCCCCTGCTCGCCGCGCTCGCCGAGGTGCGCGACCCGCGTCGCGCGCAAGGGCGGCGTTACGGCATGCGCCATCTGCTGCTGTTCTCGGTCTTGGCCGTCCTGGCGGGCGCGACGTCCTACCAGGGGGTCATCACTTTCATCGCCCTCCAGCGCGAGCGCCTGAACGCGGTCTTCGGCGCCTGCTTCCGGCGGGCTCCGGCCGTGAACACGCTGCGCCACCTGTTCCTGGCGCTCGGCCGTGACGAACTCGAGGCCGCCTTCCGCCGCCATGCCGGCGCATTGAGCGCCGGCACTGTGGCAGAGGGGATGCGCACCATTGCCCTGGACGGCAAGACGCTGCGCGGCAGCTTCGATCGCCTGAACGATGCCGAAGCGGCCCACGTGCTCAGCGCCTTCGCCAGTGATGCCGCCCTCATCCTGGCCCACCAGGAGTTGGCCGGTGCGCCGGGCGAGATCGCGGCGGTGCCGAGGCTGATCGCCGAACTCGGCCTCACGGGCGTGCTCTTCACCGCCGACGCGCTGCACTGCCACAAGGAGGGGTTCGCGCGGGCCGCCGAGACCGGCAACGCCCTGCTGGTCCGCGTCAAGGAGAACCAGCCCACCCTGCATGCAGCCCTGGCCGAACTCTGCGCCGAGCGACGCCCCTTCGACCGCCACGAGACGGTGGACCGCCGCCGCCATGGCCGCCAGGAGCACCGGCGCGTCGAGGTCTTCGACACCGCCGGTCGGCTGGACGCACCATGGCAGGCGCTGATCGCCTGCGTCGCCCGGGTCTCGCGCTTGACCTACACGAAGGACACCCGCTCCGGCCTGTGGCCCACCCGCGAGGAGGTCGGTTACTACGCGTGCCAGACCCGTCACGACGCCGCGTTCCTCGCCCGCGCCATCCGCGCCCATTGGGGCACCGAGAACCGCGCCCACTACGTCCGCGACGTGACCCCGGGCGAGGACGGCAGCCGCATCCGTAACAGGCCCGGCGTCATGGCCCGCATCCGCTCACTCGCCCTCAACATCCTGCGCGCCAACGGCATCCAGAACGTCAGCCAAGCCCTCTACGCCAACGCCCTCAGCCTCGACCGCTTGCTCGCCCTCGGCGCGCCATGACCAGAACTGAATGGCCCTGCTGCTTCGCGAATGCGCGCAGGTGCTGCGCCTCGAAATCAGCCCGAAGCGGAGCGGTCAGGGCGAACCTCCAACATTCGCCACCCTTGAAGCAGATCAGCACCGCCTCAAGACTTCTTCCAGGAGTTACACTATCGAGGGACCTCGAAGCCTTGAGGTGCTCCTCTGGGACATATGCGGCAGCTTGCGGAGTTTCTCTTTCACCAGCCGCAAATACTCCAGGTATTGCGACGCCAGCCGCCGCCTGTCTGCCACCTTGTCGTCGGCGAGCGGGACGCCATCGTCGCCGACCAGAGCCAGCGTCCCGAGCGTGGTGGCGTCGTAGGGGCCGTTCTCGGGAAGGGCTACCAGCTTCTCCAGATGGGCAAGTACCTTCGTCAGTTTGTTCGCAGCGCTGCTCTCGCTCACCCTGAGCAAGTCCATCACCTGGCTCGGCGAGAGGTGGACGCAGAACAAGGCTGCAGCCTCAGCGAGGTCTGGGGGAAGCAGTCCTTCGAGATCACTCCCCAACTGGCCCTGGTCTCGGGCGGGGCATTTCACCAGGACTCCGAGCAGGTCGACGCTGGAGTGCAACCGGCGGCTCACCACCGATTGGTCAATCTCCAGCAGATCGCTGACCTGTTCCTGAGTGACGCCTTCGAGGAGGTAGAGGCGGCAGATCTCACAATCCGTCCGGGGCAGCCTGTCAAAATACCGGCGCGCCGCTTCGGGATTCTCCTGCGCCCACTCACGCACGACGCGCAGGCGGCTCCCGGCGGGTGGTGGCAGGACATCGGCGTCGGACAACCGTTCTGCGCGTTCATCGTAGCTGAGGTGACGTGGCATGATCTGCCTCGTAGCAAGGAGGGGGATGCGCGGTGGTTCAGTCAGCGGGTGGGATGGCCTATCCGGGCGGCAGAGTTCTGGGCCTTTCCGGTCGCGGTCGAGCCGGGAGGTTAAGCCTGGGGGTTAAGCGCGGGGCAAGGCAAGGGGCGTCAATCGCGCAACCGGCGGTCGCGAGGGGTGAAGAATTATGCCTGATTCGCTCGCTGCGACTCGTGCCTCCGGGTAAGCGGCGAGCGCTGCTGCCAGCGCCTCGATAAACCGCGGCCGGAAGTGCCGCAACTCTTTGAAGCCCGAGCCGAACTGTGCGGCGAGTGCCGGCCACGAGATTGGTGTCGCACCTGCGAGTTGGTGCAGCCGCCACCACTTTGCTGCACGGATCCGGCCGGTGGCGCCCGGGGCCGGGCCGGAGTAGCAGGGCGGCTCCTCTCCTGACCCTCGGATGCCCACCTTGCCGTTCAAGCTGAACCAAGACCGCCGCCACATCCCCAAACAGAAACGCAAGGTCGTGAACTGGCGCGAGTACGACGAGAGTCTGCGTCGGCGCGGCAGCCTAATGGGTCAGTCAAGCGGCTGTTTTGAAGCCAGATTGAAAGGGCGTCCGGGAATGAAGGACAGCCCAGAGCACGTTTACGCGGCGTCGTGCGAGGGCGATGACGGCTTGGTGGTGGCGTTTCCCCTCGC
>JBBSIT010000642.1:0-3340 GCA_038231995.1 Acetobacterales bacterium
CGCCGCCACGCGACGCGCGATGGCGGACCCAATCGCACCCGTCGCGCCGATCACGACCAC
The DNA here is from genome assembly GCA_038231995.1 of Acetobacterales bacterium. Taxonomy (GTDB): domain Bacteria; phylum Pseudomonadota; class Alphaproteobacteria; order Acetobacterales; family Acetobacteraceae; genus JBBSIT01. The sequence continues at coordinate 61 of JBBSIT010000642.1, forward strand.
CCTGCCCGCCATGCTCGCCGTCTCCCGAGGAACCAAGCTCAAGGATGGCGTGGACCTGCCCGACCGCAACCCATGAACAGCGTCTTGCGGCAGGACCGAGGCACGGGCAGTGTCGCGCCATGCGCCAGCTCCTGCTCCTGCGACATGCCAAGTCCTCCTGGGACGATCCCGCCCTGGCGGACCATGCGCGCCCGCTGAACCGGCGGGGCAAGCTGGCGGCGGAGGCGATGCGCCGGGCGATGGGCGAGCTCGGCCTGGCGCCGGACCTGGTGCTCGTCTCGTCCTCGCGCCGCACCTTGCAGACGCTGGAGGCCCTGGAGCCGTGGCCGGACACGCCGCTGGTGGAGCCGATGGACGCCATCTATCTCGCGACGGCGCCGGGCCTGCTGCAGGTGCTGCGCGGCGTTTCGGACACTGTTCGGAGCGTCATGCTCGTCGGGCACAACCCGGGCCTGCACGAGCTCGCGATGCTGCTCGTGGGCGAGCACGGCATGGCGCGCATGGACACCACGCTGCAGCGGCTGAAGGAGGCCTACCCGTCCGGCGCGCTGGCGGAGTTCTCCGTGGCGGGATCGTGGGTCGGGATCGGCGAGGGCGGCGAACGGCTGGTGCGTTTCCTCTGCCCACGGGACCTGCCGGACCTCGGCCAATGAGCGCGAGGCGCTGCCCGAGGCAGTGCCCAGCACGCCCCACGCGGGCCTGGAACTCGCGCTGGCGCCGGAGGATGTGCCGGGCCTGCTGCGCCGGGCGCCCGGCAGCCGGCCGCGCCCGGCCGGGCGGGTGTGGCACGATACCGTCGCGGGCGAGTTCACGGCCGGCAATCTGGCGCTATGCGAGGAGGCCGGCGCCTGGCGGCTGGAGCGGCTGCATCCGGACCCGGCGCATCCCTGGCCGCCCGGGGCGCCCCCGCCCGTGCTCGCCCGGGGCGACGGGCCGGACGCGCTGCGGCTGGGCCCGCCCAGCCCGCTCACCCCCATCGCCGCTTGGCAAGGGACCCGGCGGGCGCTGCGTATAGCGCTCGATGGCGGGGCCACGCTGGAGGCCGAGCTGCTCGACGGCCGCCTGCGCGGCGTCGCGTCGGAGGCGCCGCTCTGCCGCCTGCTGCTGCGCGGGCCGCCCGACTCGCTCGGCCCGGCCGGTGCGGAGCTGGCGCGGGCCGTGCGGCTCCAAGTCCCTCTCGACAGCTTCGCCGCGGAGGCGATCCGCTTTGCCCGCGGCATCGCTCCGGCCCGGCGTCTCGGAGCGGCGGACGTGCCCGCGGGCGCCGCCCTCTCGGACGCCATCGCGGCCGTGCTCGGTCATCTCACGGCCGTCCTGCTGCACTGGTCCGGCCCGGCCGCGACCGGGGAGGCTCCGGAGGCGGTGCACCAGATGCGCGTCACCCTCCGCCGGCTGCGCTCCGCCCTGTCCGTGTTCCGCGCGCCGGCCGCCTGCCCGGAGATCGAGGCTTTGCAATCCCCGGTGCGGGACCTTGCGGCCCGGCTCGGGGCGGCGCGGGACTGGGACGTGTTCCTGGACGGCGCCGGGCGGGATGTGCTGGCCGCGCTTCCGACTGACCGACGCGTGGCCTCGATGCTGGCGGCCGCCCGCCGGCGCCGCCTCGCCGTCTACGCCGAGTTGCGCGAGGCGCTGGCAGGTGCTGCCTGGCGCGAGCTGCAACTCGGGCTCGCCTGCGCCGCCGGGCTGCGGACTTGGGAGCGGACCGGGGAGGCGGACCGGCTGGACGCGCTGGGCCAGCCGCTCGCCGGGTATGCCTCCGTGGTCATGACCCGGCGCCGCAAGCGCGTGATGCGCCGCGCCAAAGGGCTGCGTTCCCTGCCGATCGAGGCGCTGCACGAGCTGCGGAAGGACTGCAAGCGGCTTCGCTACGCGGCTGAGATCGTTGCCTCGCAGTTCCCTGGCCGCGAGGCGCATCGTTTCAACAAGCGTCTGGCGGCGCTGCAGGAGGCGCTGGGGACGTTGAACGACGGCGCCGTCGCGACAGGATTGATGGCCGGGCTCGGGAGAAGCGCGCGCGGCTTCGGCGCGGGCGTCGTCACGGGCTACGTCGCGGCGCAGTTGGGCGATGCGCGACGGGACATCCGGCATGCGTGGCGTCGGTTCCGCGACGTGCCGGCGTTCTGGCGGTAGCGCCGCGAAGGTTGCAAGGGCCGTTCCGGTCAGGGTAGGGCTTGCAGCGTCTTGCAGGATTGAGAAGGAGCTTAGTGTCCATCAGGCGACCCCGGCGCATTTTCCGCAGCTCCTATGCGCCCGCGCGCGTGCCTCGGATCGGGCGCACCCTGCTGACCGGATCGCTGGGCGTGCTGGGCGCGGCGGGGCTGGTAGCGGTCGTACTCTCGACCGGGCTGTTCGGCCGGTCCGCCCCGGAGCCGCGGACGGTGGCGGCGGAGGCGGGGCACGTCGCGGTCGTGGATGGCGACACGCTGCGGCTGAGCGGCGAGGTGGTCCGCCTGCGCGGCGTCGAGGCGCCGGTGCGGGGCGACCTGTGCCGGGGCGGCGTCGATTGCGGCGGGATGGCGAGCACGGCGCTGGCGGGGCTGGTGCGGGACCGCCGGGTCGAGTGCCGGCTGGCGGGGCAGGACGCGCTCGGCCGCCCCTACGGCGCGTGCGACGCGAACGGGACCGACCTGAGCCGGGCGATCGTGGCAAGCGGCTGGGCGCGGGCGCGGGCGGGCGAGCCGGGGCTTGCGGACCTGGAGCTGCGCGCGCGCCGTCAGCGGACGGGGCTATGGGCAGACGCCGCCGCCCTCTGAGGAAACCCTCCGATAATTCTACTATGCCGGCCGTCTGGCGCGGTTCTCTGCGCTTCCGGTGCTCACGGACATACGTCCGCTCCGCTCCGGTTCTCGCGAACCGCGCCAGCCGACTCGGCCTAGCGAATTCTCGGAGGGTTTCCAGGCCAGCCCGTTGAATGCTGCATTTGCGAAGGTTGCCCTTTGCGACACTCTGCCCTTATTTTGCCGCATAGCGATGGCGCGGCCGGTCCGCGCTGCGCACCATTCCGGGTCGGCCTGGTTGCCGGCCCCAACCCTGGGACGAACGCATGAGCGGCACTGTGAACGGGTCAGTGACGATGACCCTCGATGGCTCGAACAAGTCGCTCTCGCTGCCGCTCCGGCCCGGGACGCTCGGTCCGTCGGCCGCCGACATCAGCAAGCTGTATGGCGCGCTGGGCATCTTCACGTACGACGTCGGCTACGGCACGACGGCGGGCTGCGAGAGCAAGATCACCTACATCGACGGCGACGAGGGCGTGCTGCTGCATCGCGGCTACCCGATC
>JBBSIT010000643.1:0-3330 GCA_038231995.1 Acetobacterales bacterium
AGCATCTGATGGAGCGGCAACCCGGCGCGCTTGCCGGCGATGTCCCACAGCGCGATGTCGATGCCGGACAGCGCGTAGGTCATCGGCCCGTTGCGGCCGTAGAGATGCACGTGCTGCTGCGCCGAGCGCATCAGCGCCGAGATGTCGGCCGGGTCGCGTCCGATGAACAGCGGCGCGACGAGGCTGTCGAGCGCTGCCTTGGTCGCGGGGATGGCGCCGTGCCCGAACGCCTCGCCCCAGCCGGTCAGGCCGTCGCTCGTGTCCACCCGCACCAGCAGGGTGTCGAGCGTGGTCCAGTCCTTGCCCGCAACGCTGTGGCGTGGCCCATCATAGGCATAGGGGATGTGCAGCACGATGGTGGAGACGGCGGCGATGGTCATGCCGGGGCAACCGATCGCATACCGAGATACGCCTGCTCCAGCCGCCCGGGCAGGTCGGGCGTCCCGGTGGGTGCCGCGAGCAAGATCCGTCCGCCGGCCAGGGCATAGACGCGATCGGCGACGGCCAGCGCCTTCTCCACCAGCTGCTCGACCAGCAGTACCGCGGTGCCGCCCGCGCGCAGCCGCGCCAGCACATCCAGCACGCGGTCCACCAGGACGGGCGAGAGGCCGGCGGACGGCTCGTCCAGCATCAGCAGGCGCGGCCGGCGCACCAGGCCCTGCGCCACCGCCAGCATCTGCTGCTGCCCGCCGCTGAGCGCGCCGCCGTGCTCGGCCCGCTTGGCCGCGATCTCGGGGAAATGCGTGAGCGCCTCGTCCACCCGCGCCGCCCGCTCGGCGCGCGTCAGGTCGTAGGCGGCGAGCATGAGATTGTCGGCGACCGTGAGCTGGGTGAACACCCGGTGCCCCTCGATGACGTGCACAAGCCCGGCTCGCGCGACGGCCCGCGGGTCACGGCCGCGCATCGGCTGCCCGCCGAACCCGATCTGCCCGGCCGAGGAGGGCAGCAGGCCCGAGACCGCGCGGAGCAGGGTCGTCTTGCCCGCGCCGTTGGGGCCGAGCAACGCCACGATCTCGGCAGCGCCCACCCGCAGATCCACCCCGTGCAGCACGCCGACCTTGCCGTACCCGGCACTGAGCCCGCGCACGTCCAGCAGCGGTTCAGGCGCCGAGATAGGCATCGACCACCTCCCTATGCGCCCGTATCTCCGCCGGCGTGCCGCTGGCGAGCACCTGGCCGAGATTCAGCACAGTCACCCGGTCGCACACGGCGAAGATCAGGTCCGCATGATGCTCCACCAGCAGCACGCCGGTGCCCTGCCGGCTGATGGCGGTCAGCAGCGCGCCGAGCCGGTCGATCTCGTCGGCCGACAATCCGGCGGCGGGCTCGTCCAGCAGCAGGAAGGCCGGGCCGGGCACGAGCGCGCGGGCGATCTCGACGAAGCGCAGCTCGCTGTGCTGCAGCCGGTCGGCCCGCACTCCCGCCAGCGCTTCGAGCCCCACAACGCCCAGCGCCTGCAACGCGCGGCCGCGCAACACTGCCTCGTCACGGCGATGGCGGGGCAGGGTGAGAGCCGACTCGGCGAACCCGGCGCGGCCCAGCACCGTGCCGCCGATCATGACGTTCTCCAGCACGGTCGCCTCGCCGACGATGCGGGGCGTCTGAAAGGTGCGGGCGATGCCATGTCCGGCGCGGGTATGCGGCTCACCCGGCGGCAGTGCCTGCCCCGCGACCGACACCGTGCCCTGCTGCGGCACGGCGAAGCCGCTGATGACGTTGAGCGTCGTCGTCTTGCCCGAGCCGTTCGGCCCGATCAGGCCGTGCACCTCGCCTGGCCGTAGGTCGAGGTCGAGTCCGTCCACGGCGCGCACGGCGCCGAAGCTGAGCGTGATGCCGCGCAGCGCGAGGCCGTCCCTCTGCGGTGGCGGGTCGAGCAGGCCGGGCAGCTTGTCCGCGCGCGGCACGACGGCGCGTCCGGTCTCCAGCGGCTTGCGGCTGCGCAGGTCCAGCATCGGGGCGATGCCGCCGGGCGCGACGAGCACGATGGCGAGCAGCAGGGCGGCGTAGAGGAAGGTGGACCAGGCGACCAGCGGGGCGGCAATCTCGGGCAGGATCGTGAGCAGAACGGTGGCCAGCAGCGGGCCGAGCACGGAGCCGCGGCCGCCGATCAGGATAGCGATGAAGAACAGCACGGACAGGTCGAAGGTGAAGGCGTCCGGCGTGATGTAGGATTGCAGGGTGGCGAACAGCCCGCCCGCGACCGCGCCGAGCGCGCCGCTGAACAGGAACACGGTGATGAGCAGCCCGGCCTTGGAGATGCCGCTCGCCTCCGCCGCCACCTCCGCGTCGCGGATCGCGACCAGCGACCGGCCGAACCGGCTGCCCGCCACGTTCAGCGTCATCCAGGTGCAAGCGGCGGCGACGCCGACGCACAACAGGTAGAAGCCCGTAGTGGTGTCGAAGGGTGCGGGCAGCGCCGGGCCGGGCACGCCCACGCCGCCGCCGGTGACGCCGGTCCAGGCCAGCGCCACCTGGGTCACGATGGTGGCGAAGCCGAGCGTGGTCATGGCGAAGTAGAAGGTGCGCAGCCGCAACGCCGGCAGCCCGACGACGACGCCCGCGGCCGCGCCCACCACGGCGGCCGCCACGAGCGCCGCGAACGGGTTCAGCCCGAGCCGTTCCACCAGCACGCTGGCGGTGTAGGCGCCGAGCGTCAGCAACGCGACGTAGCCGATCGCGAGCTGGCCCGCGAAGCCGACGACGAGGTTGAGGCCCGACACCATCACCCAGTAAACCGCCGCCCGCGTCGCGATCACCGTCCAGTAGTCCTCGCCCGCCAGCGGCAGCGCGAGCGCGAGCGCCAGGATGGCGAGATAGGGCAGCGCCGCGGCGATGGCGGCTAGACCCGGCGCACCGCGGGTGCCCCGAACAGCCCCTGCGGCGCCGCGAGCAGCACGACGATGAACACGCTGAACACCGCAACGCTGGCGAATACGCCGCCTACGGTGAAGTTCGCGGCCTGCTGGAACAACCCGAGCGCCAGCCCGCCGATCACTGCGCCGCGGTTGTTGCCGAGGCCGCCCAGCGCCACGGGGACGAAGCCGTAGAAGTTCAGCAGCGCGCCGTTGGCGAAGAACGCCAGCAGCAACTGCCCGCTCGCGAAGCCGGCCAGCCCGGCGATCGCGCCCGCCAGCGCGAAGCTCGCCATCCGCAGGTTGCGCTCCGGCAGGCCTAGCGCACGGGCAGCGAAGTTGTCCTCGGCGATGGCGATGAAGGCGCGGCCCACCAGGGTCCGGCGATACATCCACTCCAGCCCACCCACGACGGCGGCGCAGGCCAGCACCGGCAGCCAGAACTTCTCGTCCAGAACGCCGGCGAACCAGTCGGGCA
>JBBSIT010000644.1:0-3325 GCA_038231995.1 Acetobacterales bacterium
ACGCATCCGCTCGGTCGCCCTCAACATCCTGCGCGCCAAGGACGTCCAGAACGTCAGCCTCGCGCTCTACACCAACGCCGTCAGCTTCGACCAGCTGCTCGCCCTCGGCACGGCGTAATCAGAACTGAATGGCCCTGGCTCGGCGAGGGCTGCGGTTAGGAAGTCGTGGATGCGACCTACGCTGCCGGCGAGGTCAGAGAACGGTCGGTAATCTTCAAGACTGAAGCCGTCCAAGTCTTGGAATAGTTCGAACACCACCTCTCGCGCCTCGCTGGCGTTTGCCAGCGCAGCATCGAGTTCAACCCTCGTCCGCCGCAGCTCCGGGTCGGACAGCGCCGTCTGGTAGAGCCTGTCGTAGTTCAACCTTTCCGATAGCTGGCCCAACACCTGGGCGCGCAAGTCTTCGGCGACATTGCCGGCTTCATCCACTTTGCCGAGCGCACGCGCGATCTCCGTCAGCTTTTGATCAAGCATCAGGCAAATCCGTCCCTCGATCGTGTCTGACAGGATGAGATTGTAGACCTGAGCCGTATCGCGTTGGCCGTAGCGATGGATTCGCCCGATACGCTGCTCCACATCCATCGGGTTCCAGGGCAAATCAAAGTTGAACAGCACGCGGGCAAATTGGAGGTTGATACCCTCCCGCCCCGCCGCGGTGCAGACCAGCACGCGCGGGCCGTCCTTCTGTCTGAACCGGCGTTCTGCGGCCAGCTTCGCGCCATGGTCACCACCGCGCAGGACCGCGACACCCTGGCCCGGATACTCCGCCTCAATATCACGCGCGATCTGCTCCACGGTACCGAGATAGGTGGCGAAGATCACCACCTTCTCCTGCGGATTTTGTCGCCACAGCACGCCCAGCCCGGCCAGCAGCTTCTCGACCTTCGTCTCGCGGTCTGTTGGAAAGCTCGCCAACATCTCGGCGATACGCAGCCGCTCTTCCGGCAGATGGACCGATACGGCGAGGCTCGCCAGGTCCTCTGCCGATTGAGCAGCGGCTTCATTACTGTAGGGGTCGGAGACCTCCGCCAGCGCCTCTTCCTCGTTGTCCAGGCGCCGCACCAGCCGGAGCTTCAAATCGGCCAACACCTGGTCCGCCTGCCCGCGGCCGACGGGATCCTGCCGTAGGCCATATTCCTCGTGGATGAGCGCCCGCGCCTCTCCGTAAAGCGCATCGCGCCCGTCGATATCGAGGGCGCGGTCGCGCAGCACCGCCTCATGGATTGTCAGTGCAAGCATCCGGCGACGCAGGGTTCGCCGTACCGCAGCGAAGCTGGACGCCGCAATCTTCTGGAAGATCGCCATCAGGAAGCCGAGCGCCCGGCCTTTTCCGCCCTGCCGCTTGGCCAAGTCAAAGCCGTCCTGAAGGTAACGTTGCAACTCCTCGTAAAATCCCCGCTCCGCGTCGGACATCACGAAAGACTCGGTATGCACCCAGCGCCGCGCAAAGAGCGGCGAGCCGTCCGGCCGGCATGCATCCGCCTTGGTGCGCCGGAACACCACGGTCGATAGACGGTGCCGCTGTGTCACCATCTCGTCCACGCTGCGGAATAGGGTCGGGTTCAGAAGCTGGATCAACATCCAGAAGGGGAAATGATGCCCCTGGTGCGGCGTGGCTGAGAGCAGAAGCAGGTCGCGCGCGTGATCCTTCAGCGCCTCTGCAAGCTTGTAATTTTCTGTGCGCCGAACGCGTTTGCCCTCCTGCACCGCGGTCAAGTGATGCGCTTCATCAAAGACCACGAGGTCCCCCCGCGGTGCATCCAGCAGGCGCTTCACGCGCGCTGGTCGCTTCAGCGTATCAATGCTAGCGATCAGGCGGTGGTGCTTAGCAAATGCATTCGTCTTGCGGTCCGTTACATCGCCTTCGCTTCCGAACACCTCGAAGTCGAGGCCGAACACCTCGTTCAGCTCGCGATGCCAGTTGTTTACCAGGCCGGCGGGAACCACCATGAGCGCCCGCTCCAGCTCGCCGCGACTCGCCAGCTCGCGCAGGATCAGCGCCGTCTCAACGGTTTTGCCAAGACCGACCTCATCGGCGATCAGAAAGCGGCGGGGGCTGGCGGTGGCCACGCGGTGGGTCAGCACCACCTAATGCGGCAGCAGGTCGATCCGCGCCGAGGTCAGCGCGGCCGCGCCTTCCATCAGAGGCAGCATGTGTGCCTGCAAGGTCAGGCGGATGGTGCGGAGTCGCTCGGGCGTGCCGGCCACATTGGCGAGGATGCGATCGGCACGCGAGAGCGCAGCACGCAGCGCGGCTTGCGGCACGCGGCGTTCGCCGGTGCCAAAGAAGGCGCGGACATAGCCGTCTCGCGACGCCTCCAGTATCACCCCTTCACCCAGATCGGCATGTGACACCCGCGTGCCGGGCGTCATCTCCATCGTCTCGCTCATCAGGAGAGCCGTGTCTGGTGCAGGCCTATCAGACCGGGGCCTTCCTGCGCGCCGCGCCAGTTGGGTGGGGAAATGGCCCGTGCATCGGAAGCAGCGCCCGAGAACAGCAGCCGGCCGAGCGGCAGCTTGCCGTTGTCCGTGGTGGTCCATAGCCAGGCGTCAGCCGGCGCGTCATAGGCTACGCGGTGCTGTCCACTGGGCAGCCATAGCACCAGGGCGCGCTGCCCTTCATAGGCCTGCTGAAAACCAAACACGAGGTCGCGCAGATCGGCAGCAAGCCAAGCCTCCGCATCCTCCTGTGCCAGACAATCGAGGCTTGCTTCGAGCCCGGTAGCGACGAGAGCACGGCCTTCATTGGCTGGCAGGTCTGTGGGCCAGTCGCCGCACCATCCGAAGAGCGCACGCAGCGGCAGGACCTGACTGGGTTCGGCGACGTCGCGTAACGCCTCTGCCCCCCAAAGCACTGTCAGGCCGCGTCGGGCCCAGGCTTCGACGACGGGCATTGCCTAGCTTTCCCCGAACAGAGACATTTGCGCGCTGGCTGACTTCTTCGGCTGGACGTTCTGCCATGCCTCGAAGCGCAGCTTGGCCAGCTTTGCGGCATCACGCATCGGTTGGCTGTGACCGCGGCGCTCGAACCATTCCAGCAGCGGGCGGAGTGCTGGGTGGGGCCGGAAATTCGGGTTGCGCAGCGTGTCGTTCGCGTCAAGGCCGCTACCGGGCTGACAGGCACCGATCAGGACCATCGCTTGGTCATAATCGCTGTCGAGACGCCGCTTATGCCGATTGTGCCAGTTGCGCGCAATCTCAAGCGGCGCGGTCAGGTGATAGACCTTGGCTTTCGTATCTGCTCAACCCGGTGTGAGCACGGATTGTCCTGACAGGGTCATCCGGACGGCCTGATAGGCGTCGATACCGCGCCGTGCGGCGGTGC
>JBBSIT010000645.1:0-3321 GCA_038231995.1 Acetobacterales bacterium
CGGCGAGTGCGGCAAGCAGAGCAGCAAATGGCACAGGGCGACCTCACGAAGCGGGAAGGTCGCCTTCATACAGCCGCTACGTCACCCCGCCGCCGCTCACGCCCAGGCCGCTACGGCAGAACTGAATGGCCCTGCTCCGCCACCTTCGCCGGCATCTCCTGCGGCAGGTTGTGGCCCGCGCCCGGCACGATCGCGCTGCGGTAGGGACCGGTGAAGCCCTTCCCGGACGGACGAGGATGCTCGACGGGGCTGACCCCATCCGCGCCGCCGTCCAGCACGACCGTCGGCACGGTGATCGCGGGCCGGGCCGCAAGGCGCCGCTCGATCCCTTCCAGCGCCGGGTCGCCGTCGGCGAGGCCGAAGCGGTGGCGATAGGACTGGACGACGACATCGACGAAATCGGGGTTGTCGAACGAAGCGGCGGTGCGGTCGAACTCGGCGTCGGTAAAGCGCCATTCCGGCGACCACAGTCGCCAGAGCAGCCGGCACAGCGCCCGGCGGTTCGCCCGCAGCCCGGCTCGCCCGCGCTCGCCGTGGAAATAATACTGATACCAGTAGCGATGCTCCTGCTCGGGCGGCAGCGGCTTGGCAGCGCCCGCGACGTCCTGGATGTTGTAGCCACCGATCGAGACCAGTCCCTGCACTCGCTCCGGCCACAGCGCCGCGACGATGCATGCCGCGCGGCCGCCCCAGTCGTAACCCGCCAGCACGGCGCGAGGCACGCCGAGCGCGTCCATCAGCGCCAGCAGGTCCGCGCCGAGCGCCGCCTGCTGGCCCGAGCGGGGCGTTGCATCCACGAGGAACCGGGTCGGGCCGAAGCCGCGGAGGTATGGCACGATGACCCGGCAACCCGCGGCGGCCAGGAGCGGCGCCACCCCGTCATAGGTGCGCACGTCGTAGGGGAAGCCGTGCAGCAGCAGCACGGCGGGACCGCCGTCCGGTCCGCTCTCCTCGTAGGCGATCTCAAGCGTCGGCGTGCGGACACGTCGCAATGCTGGTCCTGGCATCATGTCGCGTTTTCTCCCGTATCGAGCTGGCCCGTCATCCGTAGCCATAGCATGATCGCCACGTCGATCGGCAGCGCGGCGATCTCGCGCAGGCGCCAGTACCAGCGCGTCCGCCATCGCGACGACGCCGGGCCGCGCGGCGGCGGGCAGATCGCGGCGTCCAGCCCGGCGAGGCGCAGCAGCAGCAGGCAGCGCAGCAGATGGTAGGCGGAGCTGGCGGCATACACGCGCCCGACATGGCCGCGCGCCCGCAGCAGCCGCGCGCAGGCGCGGACCGAGCCGATCGTGTTGGTCGCGGGGTCCTCCAGCACAATCCGCTCGGGGGGCACGCCGAGCTGGCGTAGCAGCGCCGCCATGACGCTCGCCTCCGACGGCCCGTAACGGCCGACGCCGCCGGTGGGCACATAGAGCGGCGACTCCAACCGCGTGCCGTATCGCGCCGCCGCCTCCACCCGCCGGCGCAGCGCGGTGCTGGGCCGCCCGTCAGGCCGCACCGCCGCCCCGAAGATGACGATCGCCGCGCTCACGCCGGCGGCGCGAGCAGGACCCGGTTGACCGCGCTGAGCTGGGCGAACGTCGCCTGCCAGGCGCGGGCGAAGGCGTCCGGCCCGGTGCCCTTCGCCGCCAACGCCGCGCGGATGCCGGCGACGCTTCGCGTGCCGTCGAGAAGCCGCAGGATGGCGGCCGCGAGCGGCGGGAGCGGCACGGGCACGCGCAGGCCGTCGAACACGAAGGGCAGCGTGCCGTCCGGGCGGATGGCGCGGGCCAGCTCCTCCGCCGGCATCTCGCGCGCGACCGGCACGGCGTCGTCGCGCATCGGGTCGGGCTCCGGGCGGGAGCCGTCGTCGCGCACGCAGTAGGCGACGTGGGTGCTCATGTTGCCCGCGAGCGCCTCGGCCACCGCGGCGCGGGACGCCGGGTCGAGGGCGGCCGCGCGGGCGCGCAGCTTGGGGTCGGGCAGGTAGATGGCCGGGTCGTAGCGCATCGGCTCCAGCAGCGCCGTCGCGCGCAGCCGGTGCGCCCCCAGCAGCGCGAACAGCGCCGGCACGTCGAACGCGCGGTCGCGCGGGTTGAGCAACAGGTCGTACAGCCCGGCGTCGCCGCCGCTGATGTGGTCGCCGAAATAGGTGTTGCCGCGCAGCCAGGCCGTCTCCGGCAGGTGCCGCATGACCCGGCGCGCCACGTCGAGCCGCGTCGTCGTCGGCTCATTTTCCGGCGCGAGCAGCCGCAGCGCGTCCTGCACCATATACACGCCGGTGCGCCCGTGCGGCGCATACACCATCAGACCCAAGCCCCCGCCCGGCGCCAGCACGGAGAGCAGCGCCGCGAGCCCCGCGCCCGGGTCCGGCAGGTGGTGCAGCACGCCGCAGCAGTCGATGTAGTCGAACGGCCCGAGGCCGGAGCGGGGCAGGTCGAGCAGGGAGCCCTCGTGCCAGGCGAGGTTCGTGAGCCCGCGCGCCTCGGCCCGGGCGCGGGCGATGCGGGCGGCGGCGGCTGAACGGTCGAGATAGGTCACGGTGCCGGGCCGCCCGGCGCGGGCGAGGTGCTCGGCGAGCATGATCGTGCCGTCCCCGGTGCCGCCGCCAGCCACCAGCGCACGCAACGGCGCCGACGCCGGGCGGGCGGCGCCGAACACCCAGTGGTCCACCTCGCGCAGATGGCTCGGGCTGCCGACGACCAGCCGCCGCGCCTCGTCCCGCGGGTCGCGCTGGGGATACGGGTAGGCCTCGTACTGGTCGGCGAGGCGGGCGTCGGTTGCGTCGGTCATGGCGAACGGATACCCCGGCGGCATGACGCTTGGAAGGCAACGCGGCTATTTCGGGATCGGGGCGGAGGGGGTCTCGAAATCGGCCAACATGGGCGCCCTGCTGCGCACCGGGCACGCTTTCGGCGCGGCGTTCTGCTTCACGGTCGGCGGCGGGTGGGACGCGCGGGCCGGGCGCTCGGCCGACACGGCGGATACGCCGCATCACGTGCCGCTCTGGCGCTTCGCGGACGCCGCCGCGGTCGAGCTGCCGCGGGAGTGCGCGCTGGTCGGCATTGAGCTGCTGGAGGAGGCGGCCGACCTGCCGAGCTTCCGCCACCCGCTCAACGCCGCCTATGTGCTCGGCCCGGAGCGCTCGGGCTTGTCGCCTGCGCTGCGCGAGCGCTGCCGCCACCTGGTCCGCATCCCGACCCGCTTCGCGCTCAACCTGGCCGTCGCGGGCGCATTGGTGCTGCACGACCGGCTGCTGCAGCACGGGCGCTTCGCCGAGCGGCCGGTGACCAGCGGCGGCGCCGTGCCCGAGCCGCCGCCCGCCGGACACGGCGACCC
>JBBSIT010000646.1:0-3315 GCA_038231995.1 Acetobacterales bacterium
GTAGCGGCCTGGTTGCTCGGCATCGGGCTCTACGGGATCATCAGCAGCCGGCACTACGTGCATCTGATCGGCTGCCTCAGTGTGGTGCAGTCCGCGACCTATGTGCTGCTGCTCGCGGTCGGCTACCGACGCGGCGCCGGCCCGCCGGTGTTCCACCCGCACCCGCCCGGCACCCCGGCGGTGGACCCGGTCGTGCAGGTGCTGGTGCTGACCGACATCATCGTCGGCGCGACGGTCACCGCGCTGCTGCTCGCGCTGGTGCTGCAACTGCAGAAACGGCGCGGCATCGTCGATCCGCAGCAGGCGGCGCCGCTGAAGTGACCGGCTTGCTCCCACCGCTGCCGGTGGCCGCCCCGCTCGCGCTGGCGGCGCTGCTGCTCGGCGCGAGCAAGGCGCTGCCGAGCCGGGCGCCCGACCTGATCGCGACCGCCACCGCGCTGGGCGCCGGCGTGGCCTGCGCGGCGATGGCGGTGGCCGCCGCGAGCGCGCCTCTTACTTATTGGTTCGGCGGCTGGCAGCTTCTCGGCCAGCAGGTGGTCGGGATCTCGTTCGTCGTGGACCAGGCGAGCGCCATCCTGGGCGCGTTGGTAAGCCTGCTGTTCGCGGCCACTTTCGTGTTTGCGTGGGGCTTCTTCGCCAAGGTGCACGCGCATTTCCATGTGCTGATGCTCGGGTTCATGGCGGGGATGATCGGGTTCTGCCTGGCGGGCGACCTGTTCGACATGTTCGTCTGGCTGGAGCTGATGAGCGTCGCCGGGTTCGCCGCGACCGGATATGAGCTGCGGCCCGCATCGATCGCCGGCGCGCTCAATTTCACGGTGGTCAACACCGTGGGCAGCTATCTATTCCTGGGCGGGATCGGCCTGCTCTACGGGCAGCTGGGCGCCCTTGACCTGCGCGCGCTAGGGCAGGGCGTGTCGGCGCACCCGAATGACCCGGTCGTCACCGGCGCGTTCGCCCTATTGGCGGCCGGGCTGCTGATCAAGGCGGCGCAAGTGCCGTTCCAGATGTGGCTCGGCGACGCGCATGCGGTCGCGCCGAGCCCGGTGGCGGTCATCTTCTCGGGCGCGGAAGTGGGGGTGAGCCTGTTCGGGCTAGCCAAGCTCGTCTGGCAGGTGTTCGCGGCCTCGCCGGCCACGATGCACGTGGCCGCAACCCTGCTGCTCGGCATGGGGCTAGCCAGCGCGCTGGTGGGAGGGGCGATGGCGCTCGCGCAGCGGCACGTCAAGCGCCTGCTCGCCTTCTCCACCATTTCGCACGCGGGTGTCATGCTGGCGGCGTTGTCCTTGCTGCGGCGGGACGGGAGCGGGGGGATGCTGGCCTATCTGAGCGGGCACGGTTTCATCAAGGCGTCGATGTTCATGATCGCCGGATTCATGGCGGCGAAACTTGGCGGCATCGACGAGGTCGAGCTGCGCGGCCGGGGCCGGCCGTACTGGCCGATGGGACTGGTGATGGCGGCCGGCGGGATGCTGCTGGCCGGGCTGCCGCTCGGGACCATGGACGAGGGGTTCGAGCTGATCGCGTCTGCGGCCGAAGGCGCGGGGCTAGGCTGGATCACCTATCCCATCCTGGTGAGTAGCGCGCTGACCGGGGCGGCTGTGCTGCGGGTGGCGGGCCGGGTGTTCGCGGGCTGGGGCGAGAGCGTGGGCGAGGAGCAGGGATCGGCTTCCGACGAGGAACAGGAGACCGACGGCAAGCGCCCCTGGCCGTTGCTGGCCGCGCCTGCCGTGTTCTTGCTGGGGCTCGCTGCGGTGCGGTGGGACGGGACGGGCGCGCTTGCGACCCGCGCCGCCGCCGGCCTCATGCATGCCGAGACACTGCCGTCGCCGGCGCTGTCCGGCTCGGCCGGACCCTGGGTCGCCACGGCCGCAGCGCTGGTGATCGCCGCCTATAATCTCGGCCGCCGCCGCCTCCCGGGCTGGTTCACGCGCGCCCTTGATGTGGTCGGCGGCCCGCCGCTGCAGGCGTTGCGGGCGATGCATAGCGGGCTGGTGACCGACTACGTCGCCTGGATCACGGTCGGCCTGGCGCTGTTCTCGCTCGCTTTCCTGCTGGCCTGAATTCAGTGCAGCGGCCAGGCCCAAACGATCAGGGCGGGGCCGCAGACCACGACGATGCAGGACAGCGGCAGGCCCATCCGCCAGTAGTCGCTGAACCGGTAGCCGCCGGGTCCCATGACGAGCAGGTTGTTCTGGTGGCCGACCGGGGTCAGGAAGTCGCACGAGGCGCCGAGCGCCACCGCCATGAGGAACGCCTCCGGCCTGAAGCCGAGATTGTGCGCCACCGCGGCGGCGACCGGACCCATGACCAGCACGGCTGCCGCGTGGTGCAGGAAGGGCGTGACCAGCATGGATACCAGCAGCATAAAGCCGACCGCGAGCAAGCCGGAGAGATGGGCGGCCACCACCGTCAGCAGGTCCGCCATCAGCCCGGCCGCCCCGGTCTCCTTGAGCGCCTCACCGACCGGGATCAGGCTGCCCAGCATGACGATGATCGGCCAATCGATGGCGTCGTACGCCTGCCGCGGGCTGACCGCGCCGGTGAGGACGACCAGGACGGCGGCGGTGAAGAAGGCGAGTTCCGCCGAGACGAGATGCAACGCGATCACAACGAGGCTCAGAGGCAGGATCAGCACCGGCAGGTATCGGCGGCGTTGTCCGCCGAGCACGAGGTTGCGCTCGGCCAACGGCAGCACGCCGAGCTGCGTCAGGCTCTCCGGCAGCGTGTTGTGGCGGCCCTGGACGACGACCGTGTCGCCGACCCTGAACCGCGTCTTCTGCAGCCGCTCGCGGATGCGCTGGCCACTCCGCGCGATGGCGAGCACGTTCACTTCGAACCGGCGGCGGATGCCGAGCTCCTCGAGCGTGCGCCCGACCAGCAGGGAGCCTTCCGCGATAACCGCCTCGGTCGCCTCGAGATGGCTGTCCCGCCCGCCGGTCTCCGGCAGTTCTTCGGCCGCGACCAGCTCCAGCCCGGCGCCGTCGATCACCGGCTGCAGCGCCACCGGATCGGCTTGCAGCACCAGGATGTCGCCGGCGTAGAGCGCCCAGTGCCGGGCCGGGATGTAGCGCCGGCGCTGCTCGCGGATGATGGCCGAGACCACCACGTTGCCCTCGCCGAGCGCCTCGAGCTCGCCGACCGTCTTGTCGACGAAGGCCGAGCCCTCCGGCAGCCGGGCCTCGCTCGTGTAGTCCTCGATCTTGAAGCGGGTCTCCGCCGAGCTTTGGCCGCGCCGTCCCTTCGGGATGATGCGCCATCCGACGCTGAGGAACAGCACCGCGAGCAACGATAGCGGCAGGCCGACCGGCGTGA
>JBBSIT010000647.1:0-3312 GCA_038231995.1 Acetobacterales bacterium
CAAACTGACCCACTACCCGCGGGCGGACCCAGCGTGACCGGAATGCGGATGAGGTCGCGATCCATGCCGGTCCGGCAGCCGCGCGGGTTGAACCGCGTGAGGAACAGCATGGCGGCCGCGCCCACGGTCTCGAAATTGGCGCTGTCACTCGCCGGGTCGAGCAGGGAGGGGTAGGCGAGCGGGGGCGGCTCGCCGCAGCGCCAGGCGCGCTCGCCTTGGGCTGGCAGCACCCGGGCGGGTTCGGACCAGTGCAGGAGATCGCTGCTGGTGGCGGCGAACACCCCGCCGTCGCGGCTGGCGTCCATCATCAGGGCGATGAACACGCCCGAGCCGGCCGCGCGCACGAGGCTGGTGACGGGCCAGCGCAGGCGGGTCACGTCCACCGGCGCGCAGACGTGTTGCTCCGGCGCGAGGCCTGGTTCGCGGTAGGGGTCGATGAAGCGCACGCCGAAGCCGGCGCCGTTCCAGCCGCGCCAGGCGCCGGGGTCGGCGAGGCGGTCGGTGCGGAGCAGGCAGTTGCCGGGTCGCTGGGCCAACGCCTCGGTCGCGAACGCGAACATGTAGAGGTGGCCGTCATGCGCGACGATGTTGCTGGGGTTGAAGTAGCCGCGGTGGCGGCCGACGGCCTGGTCGTAGCGGTAGGGCAGCGCCGCCAGCAGCGCCGGGCCGGCGGGCCGATGGAAGCTCGCCCCGGCGTCGTCCGACACGGCCGCCGTCAGGGTGTTGTACCAGCAATCCATGTAGCGGCCGGTGGGGCAGAGGCCGGGCCTGCGGTGGCCTTGGAACTCGGTATGGATCACGGCATGGATCGTCGTCCCGTCGAGCGTGTAGGGACTGGCGATCCAACTCCGGTCATCGAACGCGGCGGGGTCGTCGCGCTCCGCCCCGGCGAAGACGACGCGGCAGTTTGGCCGGACCTGCAGCAGGCTGGGGCCGGAGAGCGCGCGGTTGCGCCAATGCGGCGCGTAGAGCTGGACTTGGCCAGAACGCAGGCGGACCGCGCGGGCCGGCGCGTCCGGGATGTCGCCGCTGTCGCATTTGTCGCGCGCGTACTCGAAGACGGTCTCGGCGGGGCCGGCGACGCGCAGCTCGAGGACGGGGGTGGCAGCATGGGCCGGAGGCGCGAGCAGGGCGCATGCCAGAAGCAAGCAGGCGGCCCGTCGCGGGGTGCGGGCGCGCGTAGGTTGGACGTTTGCCTGCTGCATCGGTGATCCATCGCTGGCAGCCGGTGCGCAGGGCTGCCGCCTGGCCGTAGCAGCTATGGATGAAGGCGCGGTGAAGAGCACCCGGCGGCGCCTCGTGCGAGGCGGCGCCGGGTGGGAGGCGTCAGGCCATCCAGGACTTCACCTTATCGCGGTTCTCCTTCACCCAGGCCTCGGCGGTCTTGTCCGGATCGACCCCGCTCGCCTGGTTCTTCATCATCATGGCCTGCTCGTCGGCCAGCGACAGCTTGAACTTCGAGAGGATGGCGTAGGCCTCCGGCATGTCCTGCTTGAGGCCCTTGCGGGCGACGGTGTTCACCGTCTCCTCGCCGCCGAGCGATCCCTTGGGATCGGCCAGGTATTTGAGCTGGTAGGCCGCCCACATCCAGTGCGGCGTCCAGCTCGTGACCACGATGGGCTGCTTGCGGGTGATGGCGTCCTTCAGCGCGGCCACCATGGTCGCGTCGCTGCCCTCGACGAGCTGGAATTTGGAGAGATCGTAGTCCTTGATCGCCTTCTCCGACGCCCGCATCAGCCCGGCACCGGGGTCGATGCCGATGACTTTGTTGCCGACCAGGGCGCCCTGCGTCTTGAGGTCCGCGATGGACTGCAGCGGCACGTAGTCGGGCACCGCCCAGCCCAGGCGGGCGCCGGTGACGTTCGGGCCGATCAGGTCCACCTGGTCCTTGAGCTTGGCGTAGTACGCCGCGTGGGTGACGGGCAGCCAGCCCGCCAGCATCGCGTCGACATCGCCGCTGGCGACCGCCTGCCACATCGCAGCGCCCGAGACGGGGGTGGTGGTGACGTCGAAGCCGGCCTGGCGGAGCACGGCGGCCATGACCGTGGTCGCCACGATCGTGTCGGACCACTCGACATAGGCGAGCCGGACCTTGCCCTTGGCCGCGTGCGCCCGCTGCGTCAGGGCCGCGCCGGCGATGGCCGCGGTGGCGCCGGCCAGGAAATGCCGTCTATCCATTGCTTTCTCCTCTGATTGTGAACGGCGCCGCGGCGCGCGTCAGCGCACCCGGACCCGCTTGGAAACTTGCTGGGTGATGCGGTCCAGGATGATGGCCAGGATCGCGATGCCGACGCCGGCCTGCACGCCGCGGCCGGCCTCCAGCCGCTGGATCGCGCTCCAGACCTCCCGGCCCAGGCCGCCGGCGCCGATCATGGCGGCGATCACGACCATGGACAGCGAGAGCATGATCGTCTGGTTGATCCCGGCCATGATCGTGGGCAGCGCCAGCGGCATCTGCACCTTGAACAGCTTCTGCCGCGTCGTCGCGCCGAACGCGTCCGACGCCTCCGACAGCTCGCCCGGCACCTGCAGGATGCCGAGCGCCGTCAGCCGTATGGTGGGCGGCATGGCGAACACGACGGTCGCGAAGCAGGCCGACACCGGGCCGAGGCCGAAGAACGGGATCGCCGGGATCAGGTAAACGAAGCTCGGCATGGTCTGCATCATGTCCATGACGGGCGCCACAGCGCGCCAGACCCGCTTGTTCAGCGCGGCGGCGATGCCGAGCGGCAGCCCGATCAGCACCGACACGCTGGTGGACAGCAGCACTAGCACCAGCGTCGCGATCATCGGGTTCCACAGCCGCAGGTTCCACAGGAACGCCAGCCCGACCACCGTGAGCAGCCCGATCCGCCAGCCCGCCACCCACAAGGCGAACAGCCCGACCAGGATTATCAGCACCAGCGGCGGCACCGCCTGCAATGCCCCAGTCAAGGTCGCGATCCAGTCGCTCGCGACGTGGCTCACCACGCGCGTGAGGCCCGACAGGTGCGCTGTCAACCAATTGAGGGCTGCATCGCTGAGATCGTCGAGGGGGAAGCGCGGGAGGGACCAGTCCATGACGTCTCCGCCTCCTGTTGTGGCGCAGCCTGGGTGCGCGCGAGGGCATGCACCGCGGCCACCCGGTCGATCGTGCCCAGCATCACGCCGTCATCATCGACCACGGCGACCGGCCCGGCCTCCGCCGCGATCACCGGCAGCGCCGCCTTCAAGGTCAGCCCGGCCGCGATGCGGGCGCAGGGCGCGGCGGCATGGCCGGCCGCGTGCCCGCCGCGATGCGCCTGCCGCAGCGCGTCCAGCCCGGCGTGGCCG
>JBBSIT010000648.1:0-3303 GCA_038231995.1 Acetobacterales bacterium
ATCCGCCGCGTCCACCGCGACCGGCCCGGCGCCCCCATCGTCGTCACCGGCTGTGCCGCGCAGATCGACCCGACCGCCTGGGCAGCGCTCCCCGGCGTCACCCGCGTGCTCGGCAACCAGGAGAAGCTGCGGCCGGAGAGCTGGACGCCCAGCGCGCCCGCGCCTGCCCCCGCCACCCCGCGCCGCACCCGCGCCCTCGTGCAGGTGCAGCAGGGCTGCGACCACCGCTGCACCTACTGCATCATCCCCTACGGCCGCGGCCCCAGCCGCAGCGTGCCGCTCGGGCCGCTGACCGACCAAGTGCGCGCCCTCGTCGCCGCCGGCTGCCGCGAGGTCGTGCTCACCGGCGTGGATATCGCCAGCTACGGCCCCGACCTGCCCGGCGCGCCCACGCTCGGCCAGCTCGTCCGCCGCCTGCTCGCGCTGGTGCCGGAGCTGCCCCGGCTGCGCCTGTCCTCGCTCGACCCGGCGGCCATCGACGCCGACCTGTGGCGGCTGATCGAGGCCGAGCCCCGGCTGATGCCGCATCTTCACCTGTCCGTGCAGGCCGGGTCGGATTTGATCCTCAAGCGCATGCGCCGCCGTCACGGCCGGGCGGACGCGCTGGCGGCCATCGCTCGCGCCCGCCGCTTGCGCCCCGGCCTCGCCGTCGGCGCCGACCTGATCGCCGGGTTCCCCACCGAGACGGATGCGCTGTTCGCCGAGACGCTCGCCTTCGTCGAGGAGGCCGAAATCCCCTATCTCCACGTGTTCCCCTATAGCGAGCGCCCCGGCACCCCTGCTGCCCGCATGCCACCCGTGCCACAGCCGCTACGGCGCGAGCGCGCGGCCCGGCTGCGCGAGGCGGGCGGGCGCCAGGCCGCGCGGTTCCACGCCGGGCTGGTCGGACATCCCGTCAACGTGCTCACGGAACGGGGCGGCGCCGGGCACACCGAGCATTTCGCGCCGGTCCGCCTCGGCGCGGATCAAGCCGCCGGCATCCTGCTACGCGCCCGCGTGCTGTCGGCCGATGCCGCCGGGCTGCTGGTGGAGCCGGTCTGATGGCGCTCGGCTTCTTCTCGCGGCTCAAGGAGGGGCTGACCCGCTCCACCCAGAAGCTCGGCACCGGCATCACCGCCGTCCTGACCAAGCGCAAGCTGGACGACGCGGCGCTGGACGAGCTGGAGGAGGCGCTGATCGGCGCCGACCTTGGCCCGGCGGCCGCAGCCCAGATCATCGCCGCCTTCCGCCGCGCTCGCTTCGGCAGCGACGTGACGGAGCCGGAGATCAAGCAGGCGCTGGCGGACGAGATCGCCGCCATCCTCGCGCCCGTCGCCAAGCCGCTCGTGCTCGACCGCAGCTTGCGGCCCCACGCCGTGCTGGTCGTCGGCGTGAACGGCACCGGCAAGACGACGACGATCGGCAAGCTCGCCCTGCAATACCGTGAGCAAGGCCTGCGCGCGGTGCTGGTCGCGGGCGACACGTTCCGCGCCGCTGCGGTCGAGCAGTTGCAGATCTGGGGCGCGCGTACCGGCGCCCCCGTCATCAGCGGTCCGCCTGACGCCGACGCCGCCGGCCTCGCGTTCGACGCGCTCACCCGCGCCCGGGCGGACGGTGCGGACGTGCTGCTGATCGACACCGCGGGGCGCCTGCACAACAAGGCGGCGCTGATGGAGGAGCTGCGCAAGGTGATCCGCGTGCTGCGCAAGCAGGACCCGGCGGCGCCGCACTCCGTGCTGCTGGTGCTCGACGCCACCACCGGGCACAACGCGACGGAGCAGGTGCGGGTGTTCAAGGAGATGGTGGACGTGACCGGCCTGGTCGTCACCAAGCTCGACGGCAGCGCGCGGGGCGGGATCGTGGTGGCGCTGGCCCAGGCCTACGGGATTCCGGTGCACGCGGTCGGCGTGGGCGAGCAGGCGGGCGACCTGCGGCCGTTCGAGGCGATGGACTTCGCGCGGGGGCTGGTGGGGACGTAAAGTACGGGGTGGTACACGGCCACGATCCGCGGTGTGGATCGGGACCGTGCTGGCCTGCGCGAAGGATGCGGGAGACGAGCCTGGGGGCAGTGACCGCACTGGTGCCGAGCATCGGCTGCGAGCGGGTGCCGGTGTTCGTCGCGCGCGAGGTCTGGGGAGGCGTGCTGAAAAGAACAGTGGCGCCTCACGGCGCCGCTGCCTAGCTTGACGATTGGTTGGACGGCTTAGCTGCGCTTGGCCCGGCGGACCATGCCGAGGCCGACAAGGCCAGCGCCCAGCAGGGCGAGGCTCATCGGTTCCGGAACGGGGTTGTTGCCGCCCGGGAAGGTCTGGTCGACGAAACTGATCGAAGCGGTCGTGAGGCCGCTGGTGTCAGGGAACGTGGTGACGAGGATGTCCTTAGTGAGATAGATCGAGGTCCGCGCCGGGTCCAGGGTGAGCGTGTCCTGTCCTGCACCATTCGTGTTGACCTGGGTCTGACCGAGCCGCGTGCCGGCCAGCGAGGTGTAGGCGGTTTCGATGACTTCGGCATTGGCGATGCCGTTGCCGCTGATAGCGCCGTTGAACGCCAAGACGACGCTCGAGAGCGGCGGGTTCGACCGCGTGACCGAGTAGCCGATCAGAACGTCGAGGCTGGAGGAGGAGCTGCCGGTGCCAGAGCTAGAGATAGCCTGCACCTGGCCCTGGAACTCGATTCCAGTGGTGCCGAACGACACGACGCTGAGGGATCCGCACCCGCCAACCGTGTTGCCGGTGCCAGCACCGGCGGCGCAGGTGAAGTTGCTGAACGTGAGGCCGTTGTTGGTGATGGACGTGGTGCCGCCAACCGGCAAAGCCTGGGCGGTAGCGATGGAGAGGACGCTGGCGAAGCCGGCGAGGAGAAGTTTTTTCATGATCCGCATTCCTACTTCGTAGTGATTCGTTACGATGCGCATGGACCGAAGACAGATCGCGCCATTCAAGCATCGCAATTAGCGTGCCAGCGTTATTTTTCAGTGACTTAACAGTTTGGCACGCTCATTTCATACCGCTGTATGTAAAACTTCTCGACGGCTGCGACGCAACAAAAGTTATGAGACGGCGGCCCCTCGTATCTGTGCAGAGAACAATTTCAGGAGGTTAGGGAGAATCGAGGCCTCGTTTCCAGCGTAAAGCATACGGACAGGTTAGCGGGACCATAGGCTTCGGGCCTTACACCTGCCAGCCGTCGTGCGCATCGGGCGGTCGGATGGCATTCTGCAACGAGGAAGGGCGGCGCCCCGGTGGCGCCGGCCCCCGCCCACTCTCGCCGGTCGAGGTTGGGGGGGCGTGGGGCGGCCCCTGCCCCGGGCGACCCGGCCGGCGC
>JBBSIT010000649.1:0-3298 GCA_038231995.1 Acetobacterales bacterium
GCGGCGGCGCGGCGATGGCCTTCCAGTCCCTCGCTGGCACTCTGGCGCATGGCGGGAGGCGCTACGGCGGCGACGCCGCGCTCGTCCAGCCATTGATGGGTGCAGATCTTCACGAACGATCCCACCCAGAGCCCGCCCGTGTAGCGCCCGGCGCCCATCGTCGGCAGGGTGTGGTTGGTGCCGCAGCATTTGTCGGAATAGACCACGCTCGCCATCTCGCCGATGAACAGCGATCCGTAGTTGCGTAGGCGGCCCGCCATGGCCTTGGCGTCCGCCGTGTGGACCTGCAGGTGCTCGGCCGCGATGTGGTCGGAGTAGGCGATCATCGCCGCCTCGTCCGCGCACAGCACGACCTCGCCGTAGTCGTGCCAGGCGGTGCCGGCCACGTCGGCGGTGGACAGCGTGCCGAGCTGGCGCTCCACCTCCCGCAGCGTCGCCTCGGCCAGCGCCCGGTCTGTGGTGATCAGGCCGACGCGGGTGCGCACGTCATGCTCGGCTTGGGCCAGCAGGTCGGTCGCGATCGTCTCCGCGTCGCCCGTGCCGTCCGCCACCACGAAGATCTCGCTCGGGCCGGCGAGCTGGTCGATGCCGACCGCGCCGAACACCTGCCGCTTCGCCTCGTTCACGTAGGCGTTGCCGGGGCCGACGATCTTGTCCACACCGGGCACGCTTTCCGTGCCGTAGGCCATAGCGGCGATCGCCTGGGCGCCGCCGATGCGGAAGATGCGGTCCGCGCCAGAGAGAACGCAGCCCGCGATCATCGCGGGGTGCGCCGTCGGCGGCAAGCAGGCCACGACCTCGTCGCAGCCGGCGACCTTGCCCGGCACGATCGTCATCACCGGCGCCGACAGCAGGGGATAGCGGCCGCCGGGCACGTAGCAGCCGACCCGCTCGATCGGGATCACCCGGTGGCCGAGATGCAGGCCGGGCAACGGCTCGCTCTCCAGCGGCAGGATGGTGGCGCGCTGCGCCTCGGCGAAGGCGCGGACGCGCTCGATGGCGAACTCGGTGTCCGCGCGGGTCTGGCGCTCCAGCCCGTCCACCGCCGCCCGGCGCTCGGCCGGCGCGACCTCCAGCGCGTCCACCTCGACCTTGTCGAAGCGGCGCGCGTACTCGCGCACCGCCGCGTCGCCCCTGTTGCGCACATCCGCCAGGATCTCGCCCACCAGCCCGGCGATCGCGCCGGTGTCGGCCGCGGCATTGCGCGCGGGCGCCTTGATGTACTGGATGCGGTCTCCAAACACTGCGAGCCGGGAGGGAAGCGCCATGTCATCTGCTCCGATCTGGTGGGACGATCCTACAGGCGAACCGTCCGCAGCTCCGCCGGCGCGGGGGCGCCTGTTCAGTATCCTCACCACCAATGATCGCCGTGCCCGCACGGCCGAGCTTTCGGGCATCCTGGCCTGGACGCCAGGATAACAACGCAATCCGCTTCAGGGAGGCTCCCAGGATGATCCGCCGCCGCACCCTCATGCAGGCCGCCGCCGCTCTCCCGCTCGCAGCGCCCGCGATCGCCCAGGACATGCGGGCCCGCACGCTACGGCTGGTGCCGTCCACAGACCTCGTCTCGCTCGATCCCGTGTTCTCGACCGCGCTGGTCGCGGTCCAGCACGGCTACCACGTGTTCGACACGCTCTACGGCGTGGATGCGGCGATGCGCCCGCGGCCGCAGATGGCCGAGGGTGCGGAAACCGGCGGCGACGGCCGGGTCTGGACCATCCGGCTGCGCGACGGGCTGAAATTCCATGACGGCCAGCCCGTGCGCGCGGCCGACTGCGCGGCCAGCCTGCAGCGCTGGAGCGGGCGCGACACGTTCGGCCGGGCCTACTCCGCCGCGGTGGACCGCTACGAGGCGGTGGACGACCGCACGCTGCGCATCCACCTCAAGCGTCCCTTCCCCCGGCTGCTGGACGCGATCGGCAAGCCGCATTCCGTGCCCGCCTTCATCATGCCCGAGCGTATCGTCGCCGCAGCGGTGAATACGCCCATCACCGAGATCGTGGGCTCCGGCCCCTACCGGTTCCTGCCGGACGAGCTGAACTCCGGCGCCCTGGTCGCCTATGCGGGCAACGAGGCCTACGTGCCGCGCTCCGAGGCGCCGGAATGGACCTCCGGCGGCAAGGTCGCGCATTTCGACCGCGTCGAATGGCGGGTGATCGCCGACAAGTCCACCGCTGTCGCCGCCCTGCAGCAGGGCGAGGTGGACTGGCTCGAGGCCGTGCCCGCCGATTTGGAGCCGTTGCTGGTGCGCGACAAAGCCGTCCGGATCGAGAATGCGGACCCGCTCGGCACCGTGCTGGTGTTGCGGTTCAACCACCTCGTGCCGCCGTTCGACAACCCGGCGCTGCGCCGCTTCGTCATGGCCGTCGCGCAGCAGACCGACTACCTGCCGACCGTCGCAAGCCCCGCCCCCGATGCCAGCCTCGTGTGCCGCGCCATGTTCCCCTGCACCATCCCGGGCATCAAGGAGAACGGGAAGGAGGTCATGGGCACGCTGGGCGAGAACGCCGCGAAGGTCGCCGCCGCGCTCAAGGCGACCGGGTATGCCGGCGAGCGGGTCGTGGTCATCAACCCGGCGGACAGCGTCGGCATCGCGCCGCTGAGCGCGGTGACGGCCGACATGCTGAAGCGCGCCGGGCTGAACGTCGATCTGCAGGACATGGACTGGGGCACCCTGCTCCAACGCCGGCTTTCCAAGGCGCCGGTCGATCAGGGCGGATGGAGCATCTACCACAGCACCTGGCCCAGCATCGCCATCGCCAACCCCGTGCTGAACACCACCATACGGGGCGACGGCGCCGTCGGCTGGCCGGGCTGGTTCAGCAACGCCGAGATCGAGGAGAAGACGGCGCAGTGGCTGGCGGCCGACACGGAGGCGGAGCGGGCGAAGCTGACGGAGGGCATCCAGCAAGTCGCGCTGCGCGAGGTGCCGAGCGTGCCGCTGGGCATCTACTTCCCCCGCACTGCCTATCGCTCCGATCTCTCGGGCGTGCTGGGCGGCTCCGTCCGCTATCCCTGGAACGTCAAGCGCGGCTGAGACTCGGTTCCCTCCCCCGCCGGGCCGGCGCATGGTGCGCTTACACCGAGGGGGCGGCGGGATGGCGATGGTCGGCGTCAAGCTGCGTGAGCTGCGGCAGCGGCGGGGTCTCGGGATGCGGGAGCTCGCCCTGCGGTCCGGCATCTCGCACTCCACCATCTCGCTGATCGAGCGGGAGCAGATCAGCCCGTCGGTGGACACGCTAGCCGCCGTGCTCGCCGCCCTCGGAGCCACGCTCTCCACGTTCTTCGGCGACTTGGA
>JBBSIT010000650.1:0-3282 GCA_038231995.1 Acetobacterales bacterium
CCGGCAGCCCGGCCTTGGCGCCCAGCCAGCCCGCGAGCGGGTAGGTCAGCAACCAGCAGGCGTGACTGAGGGCGAACTGCGCCGCGAACAGCGCCGGCCGGTCCTCCGGGTGCGCCGAGCGGCGCAGCAGCCGGCCCGTGGGCGTCTGCACGGTCGAGTAGCCGATCCCCAGCACGAGCCACAGCGGCAGCAGCGCCGCAAAGCTCAGCCCCCCGGTCAGGCCGGCCAGCAGCCCCACCACCAGCAGGGCTGCGCCAGCCAGCATGATCCGGCGGTCCGGCACGTGCTCCAGCAGGCGGGGCAGCGCCAGGGCGGCCAGCATGGCCTAGTGGCAGCATCCGTGCGAATTTTTACTGTAAAGGCTGACGCTGCCGATCAGGCCGGCGCTGCCTCGGCCATCTCGCCCTGCGGCCAGTTCAGGGAATAGGTGCCGTTCGGGATGATGCGGGCGTGCTGGAGCGGCCAGACATGGGCGAGGTCGGCGGGCTCGATCTCGACGCCGCCCACGTGTAGGCGGCCTACGACGCGCTCGATCTGCACCGTGTTCCACAGCACGGCGGCGTTGGACAGCAGACCGAGGCAGCTCGCCTTGTTCATCACCTCCTCGTAGTCGCCGACGCGGAACTCGCCTCGGTTGGCGAAGAACAGCCAGCGCGCGAGGGCGTGGCGCGCCTCGCCGCGGTTGAGCTGGCGCTGTATCATGCGGCGGATCGGCTCCTCGGCGATGTAGCGCAAGATGAAGAGCGACTTGCAGGCGCGGCCCAGGGCGGTGAGCGCCTTCGAGACCCGGTCGGCGGGCGAGGCGTTGATGAGTCGCTGCAGGACGACGTGGGCCGGTGCGGTGCGGTCCCGCAGCGAGACGGCGATGCGCACGAGCTGGTCCCACTGCTCGGCGATGAGCGCCAGGTCCACCGTGCCCCGGAATAGTGGCTCCAGCACGCCGTGGTCGGCCTGCTTGTCGAGTTTGTAGAGGTGCTGGTCGGGCAGGTCCTTCAGCCGCGGCATGAACGCGATGCCAAGTAGATGGCAGAGTCCGAACAACTGCTCGGTGAAGCCGTGGGTATCTGTCGTGTGGACGAGTGGCCGGATCAGCGTGTCGTTCTCCAGCAAGCCGTCCAGCACGTAGCCGGCCTCGCGCGGGGCGCAGGAGATGGCTTGCGTCGCGAACACGCCGAACTGGTCGGAGAGGTGGGTGTAGAGCGTGATCGCCCGGTCGTAGTAGCCGAAGTAGCGCGGATAGACCGCCCCGAGGAGACCGTCGTGCTGCACGGCGAAGCGCTGGCCGTCGGAGGAGGAGAGCCGGCCGTCACCCCAGGTCGCACTGAACGGCAGCGTGTGATGGCGGTCCACCACGGCCTTGTTCGCCGCCTTCAGGGTGGCCTCGCGCAGGAACCATTGGGACGCATGGTGCAGCCGGTCCGGCGTCATGCCCTCGATGCTGCCGCTCATGGCGGCAACGCTGAGGTTGGTGCCGTGGGCGATCAGGGCGCGAGCAGGGTCTGGTAGGTGTCCTCTCCTCCACGCGGCTCGTAGCCGCCGAGCGGGGTCAGCGCCCGGCTCAGCCCGGTCCAGCGGTCCACCTGGCGCAGCATGTCCTCGACGCGGACCTGGGGCAGGCTGGCGCCGATTACGGACCTGAGCTTCCGCAACTCGGGCGTGATCGGCAGCGCGTCGGGCTGACGCAGCCGGAGTTCCCCATCCTGAATACGGGCAAACAGGTTGTGCGGCAGGCCGCTCGCCGCGGCACCCGCCGCCTCATCGAAGCGGGCGCGCAGGCCCGCGAGCGCGTCGTCGGGACGGGGCGGCACGGGCAGACGGGCATAGGCGTCCTCTTTCGCCTCGGCCCACTGCCGCTCGCCCATGACCAGGTTCCAGAACGAGACGTGCCGGCGGCTCGCGGCCAGGAACAGGTCGCCCGAACGCAGGGCGTCGCGCACCGTGAAGGCGAGCGCGATCTCCCATATCGCCCGCCGTGGCCGACTCCCAGCAGGACCAAGAGCCTTGCGCCAGGCGGCCGGGATGAAGTGCCGGGGCGCATCATCCAGCAGCTTCTCCGACTCACCCGCGTCCAGCTTGCGAACGACCTCGACGGCAGGGAGCAGGGTTTCGCTGCCCGCGGCGGCTTCGAACGGAAGTGCTAGGAAGGCGGGAAGGTACTTGCGCAGATCGCCGTAGCGGGCGGCCAACTCGTCCACGAACCCGCGCTCCTCCAGCCGGGCGTAGGCGCGGCAGTCCGCCGCCGCCTCGCGCAGCTCCTCTTCGCTCACCTCCTCGTAGAGGCTGGCGATGGGTGCCTCGCGGTCGGCGTCGAGCAGAGCGTCAACAGTGGCCAGCAGCGTGTTCACGCCGTTTCGCGCTCGTCGGCGCAGGCGACGGTGCTTGTCCTCGAACGCCAGGCGCGACCGCCTGTCCAGCCCGGTCATGTACTGGTCGTGCATGGTCACGACCTGGTCCAGCAACGCGCGGCGTGCCTCGATCAGAAAGGCCGCGACAAGCGCGTGGCGCTTGGGCGGGGCGAAGCGCTTGAGCGCCTGGGCGTCGTAGCGCCGCCCGAGTTGGGCGAGGTGCTGGAGCAGTTGCGGCGTGACGGCCTCCATGTCCACCCCGGCCCCGAGCAGCCCTTCCAGCAGGTCGAGCTTGGCAAGACTGGCGGCGATCGCAGGCGCCCGTGCCGCGAGCGGAGGTTCCTTGAGGTGGGCCAGCGGGGAGCGGTGCTCTCCGTCCGGCACGTCCACGAGATCCTCGATCGCATCGCGGAGCTGGGCCGGCAACCTGGCGGCGATGCCCTCGAACAGCTCCTGCACGGCGCTGGCGGCGACCGAGGCGGCCAGGCGCTCCAGCGTGCTCGGTGCCGGCAGCACGATGTGCGCCGCGCGGAGCAGGTCCTTGGCCAGCGCGAGCAACGGCCCGGGCGTCGTGCCCTCCGCCGCGCGCTCCTGCAACCGGGCGCGCAAGCCTTGCTCGGCGGCCTGGTCGAACTCGTGCCAGCCTAGGTGCTGGCGGATGCGCTGCAACTGCGCGCTCTCGGTAGCCGGCCGCTCTGGGTCAGGCAGGAACAGCAGCGGGTCGAGACTGAGCTGAACGGCGAGGTGGTTGACCGCCTCGGGGGGCACGCGGCGGTAATCGGTGACGAAGCGCCCAGTGGCGCGCAGCGTGCAGAGCTGGACGGCACAGCGCAGCCGGTGCTCCGTCCCGCGGGCGCGGAGCACCTCGGCCGTGTCCGCCGCGGTCAGCGACCAGTGCCGGGCGAGGACATCCTAATCGGTGCCGGGCATGAGCGCA
>JBBSIT010000651.1:0-3259 GCA_038231995.1 Acetobacterales bacterium
CACCGTGCTCGAAGTCGGCGTCCGCTGCGTCGGCACCATGACAAGTCCATGGGCCGAGTGGTTCGAGCCGGAATGCCGCTTCATCGGCGCTGACATCCACCCCGGACCCGGCGTCGACCTCGTCGCCGACGTGCACGCGCTCAGCGAATACGTAGCACCTGGCAGCCTCGACGGGATCTTCTCCGTCGCGGTGCTGGAGCACCTCGCCGCCCCCTGGCTGGCCGCCGCCGAGATCAACCGCTGCCTCAAGGTCGGCGGCCTCACTTTCCACGTCGTGCCGCAGACCTGGCCAGTGCACGAGACGCCGAATGACTTCTGGCGCATCAGCGACGAGGGCGCGAAAATCCTGTTCGGCCCAGCCACCGGCTTCGAGGTCGAGATGCTGTTCATGCGCAATGCGCTCTCCGCTCATCCCGAGCCGCACAACCGCCGCGGCGGCTGGCTCGAGATGCCGGTTGGGATGTGCTACGGCGAGACCGCCATCGTCGCGCGCAAAATCCGCGACCTAGAGTCCGGCGCTGTGCGCTGGCCCGCCAACCGCCAGGCCTTGGAGGCGTTGAGCAAGCTTTATCCGGAGTGAGCTCGATGCCCGCGACCTCTGCCTTCCGCCCCGCCGCACGCCACGCCGAGTTGGGCGATGCGTTCTTCGACCGGGTCGAGCCAGCGCGCTTCCCCGAAACCATCCTGCGTCACCGCAACCAGGACTGGGCGGCGCGGGTCGGGTTAGATGGGCTGACGGATGCCGAGTGGGTCGCCCATTTCAGCCGCTTCGAGCCTCTGCCCGGCAGCCTCCCCCAGCCGCTCGCGCTGCGCTATCACGGCCACCAGTTCCGCTCCTACAACCCCGATCTCGGCGACGGCCGCGGCTTCCTGTTCGCTCAGTTATACGACCTGCAGGACGGCCGCCTGCTCGACCTCGGCACCAAGGGCAGCGGCACCACCCCCTGGTCGCGCTCCGGCGATGGACGCCTGACGCTCAAGGGCGGTGTGCGCGAGGTGCTGGCGACCGAGATGCTGGAGGCGTTGGGCGTTTACACGAGCAAGAGCTTCAGCCTGGTCGAGACAGGCGAGCGGCTGTCGCGCGGCGACGAGCCCTCGCCCACTCGCTCGGCCGTGCTGGTCCGCCTCAGCCACAGCCACGTCCGCATCGGCAGCTTCCAGCGCTTCGCCTACCTGGAGCAGGCCGAGAACATCAGCCGGCTGCTGGACTATACGGTCGCGACGTACATGCCGGACTGCCAGCGCGCGGACGAAGCAGACCGCGCTGCAGCGTTCCTCGCGGAGGTGTCGCGCCGGGTCGCGCATCTGGGAGCGCAGTGGATGGCGGCCGGCTTCGTGCATGGCGTGCTGAACACCGACAACATCAACGTGACTGGCGAGAGCTTCGACTACGGCCCCTGGCGCTTCCTGCCGACTTACGACCCAGGGTTCACAGCCGCCTACTTCGACCACTCCGGGCTATACGCCTACGGTCGCCAGCCCGACACGCTGCTATGGAACCTGGTGCGCCTGGCCGAGTGCCTGCTTCCGCTCGGGGACAAGACGGCGCTGGAGCAGACGCTGCACGGCTTCGCGCCCGCCTTTGCCGAAGCGATGACCGCGGCCGTGATCCGCCGGCTCGGGCTCCGCTCCCAGACCACGGAGCGCGACGCCGCGCTGTCGCAGACGTTCTGGACCGTCCTCCAGCAGAGCCAAGTCGGCTTCGAGCAGGCGTTCTTCGACCTGTATGGCAGCCTCGCCCGCGCCGATGGCCGCGCCACGACGGCGCACCCAACCTTCGCCCCCCTCCGCGCCGCGCTCGAAGGCTACGACCCGGCGCCCGATGCCCGCCTCGGCCACCCCTACTTCGCCCGCTCCGCCCCGCGCACCATGCTGATCGATGACGTCGAGGCGCTCTGGGCGCCGATCGCCGAGTGCGACGACTGGTCCGCTCTCGCCCACGCCATCGAGGAGATCCACATCATGCGCGACGCCTACGGCCACGCACCATGACCGACGAGCCCTGGGGCCGCACCGCCGCGGGCGAGGTGGTCCATCGCGTCCGCCTCCGCGCCGACGGCATAGAGGCGGACGTGCTGACCTACGGCGGCATCATTGCCGCGTTGCGCGTGCCGGACCGCACCGGGCGGGTGACGAACGTTGTGCTGGGCCTCGCCAGCCTCGCGGACTATGAGACACGCAGCCCGCATTTCGGCGCCCTGATCGGCCGCTACGCCAACCGCATCGCCGGCGGCCAGTTCACTCTTGACGGCACGGATTACCAGCTCGCCCGCAATAACGGCCCCAACGCGCTACATGGCGGTCCTTCAGGCTTCGGCAAACGGGTCTGGACCGTGGCCGAGGCTGCCCCGCACCGCTTGGTGCTTGCCCGCACCAGCCCGGACGGAGAGGAGGGCTACCCAGGCGCGCTGAGCGTGACGGTCACCTACACTGCCGAGCAAGGCGCGCTCCGCATCGACTACGCCGCGACGACCAATCGGCCAACCGTGCTGAACCTCACCAATCACAGCTACTTCAACCTCGCCGGCGAAGGCGAGGGTGACGTGCTCGGGCACACGCTGCGCCTCGATGCCGACCACTACCTGCCCGTGGATGCGACCCTGATCCCCACCGGCGAGTTACGCCCAGTGGACGGCACGCCGTTCGACTTCCGTGTTCCCATCCCGATCGGCGCGCGCATCCGCGAGGGCGACGAGCAACTCGTCCATGGCCAGGGCTTCGACCATTGCTGGGCGCTGCGCGGCGGCATCGCGCGCCAGCCGCGCACCGCAGCCCGCGTCATCCATCCCGGGTCCGGCCGGATCCTGGAGGTGCTGACCACCGAACCCGGCGTGCAGTTCTACAGCGGCAACCAGCTCACCGGCTCTCTGGTCGGCCCGTCCAACCGCGCCTATCGCCAAGGTGACGGCTTCTGCTTGGAGACGCAGCACTTCCCCGACAGCCCGAACCAACCCGCATTCCCCAGCACCGTTCTGCGGCCCGGTGAGCGTTTCTCCAGCACCACGATGTTCCGGTTCGCATTGGATTGAAGCGGTTTCAGGCTGGCCGGTAACAGCTCCGTCGCTGATCGGCCTGGGCAGCCGCTTGGAACGAAAGATTTGTCTTGCCCGAACGCCCCAATTAAACTGCGTCCAGTTCGAGACCCATAGTTGTTGTGCTTGGCTGCACGGCGGTCATTCCCATATGGCGGCTTTCTGGTGAAGGTGTCGTCAGAACTGATGTTACGAGTTGATCGTGAGCGCTGGGGTCAGACGCGGGC
>JBBSIT010000652.1:0-3257 GCA_038231995.1 Acetobacterales bacterium
CCGTGATCTTCTCTATGCGGCTCATGCGGTGTCTGGACCGGATCGAGCGACCGAAATCCCTTGATCGCGGCGGTACGGTGTCCATGGCGTTGTTGCCTCCAGCCATTCGAGATAACCGCACTTCGGGGAAAATGTCTATGCTGGATTCGGTGCGGGAGGCTCAGTTCGATGGCACCGATATCTGAGTTGCAGTCGTCCATGCCGCGGGAGGCCGTCAGTCCGGCCCAACTTCGCCGGCTGTTTTTCGACCTGTACCAGGATTGTCCCAAGCCGTTGCGTTATCTCAGCAGCGTGCGGCCCTATGTCTGTCCGTACGACAAGCTGGCGAGCTTTGTGCCGGCAGGCGCTTCCGTGTTGGACGTCGGCTGCGGGTCCGGCTCGCTCCTGGCGATGCTGGCGGCGCTCGGCCTGATCGAGGGCGGCACGGGATGCGACGTCTCCGCGCCTGCCTTGGACGTGGCGCGCAGCGCCGCGAGGCGATTGGACGCCGGCGCCGCGCTCACCTTCCTGCACGTGGCGGGTCTGCAGGAGGCCCCGCCGGGACCGTTCGATGTCGTCGCGATGGTGGACGTGCTGCATCATGTGCCCACGCCGGGCCGGCAGGCGGTCGTGGCCGAAGCGGTCCGCCGGGTCGCGGAGAACGGCGTATTCATCTACAAGGACATGACCACCCGGTCCCGCTGGCGCCGCCTCGCCCATAACCTCGACGACTACCTGTTCACGCGGGAATGGGTCGAGCAGGTGCCGCAAGGCGCCGTCGAGGCTTGGGCGCGGGCCGGCGGCCTCGTGCTCGAGCACAGCGAGTACATTCCTCGGCTCGTCTACGGGCACGAACTGCTCGTATTTCGCCGGCCGGCGCACGTCGCCGCGGCTTGATCAACGATCACCCTGTGGCGTAGCGAGGGCAGTACGGGCCGGCAGAGATGGGCTGACACCTCACGGCGTGCTGGTGAGGTGCCATGGACGACGGCGCCGATGCCAGCCGGAATTAGCGCCTCCATGCACCTCGGGCAGCATTCCATGAAAGCGGCTCCGAGAGGCGGCACGTGCGGCGGCGCCTGGCGGCTGCGCCGAGGGCCGCCAGGAGGCCCGCGCCCACCACGGCGGCCGAGGCGGGGAGGGTCTGCCACCCCCGCCTGGTGGACACCAACTTCGAAACCAACGCGGCCGGCTTCGTCATAGCCGACAATGAGTTGTGGGCCGACATCGAGCGGGGCCATTGGGTTCTGGACCCCGACCCGCAGGACGTGAGCGTGTTCGCGGGTGAGGGCAATGACGCGATCTGGGGTGGCGCGGGTAGCCAAGTGCACGACGGTGGCGAGGGCAACGACGCGATCTGGGCCGGCCCCGGCGGCAGTCTCGTGTTCGGCGGCGAGGGGAATGACATGATCCACGGCGGGGTAGGAGACCATCAGGATGTCTGGGGTGCCCGCGACGGTGAGGGACGATCGGCGATAAGCTGGCTTTGTGACGCGAGCCCCGAAGCAAACCAAACCGGTCGTGAAAACCGCCCGGTCCACGGCCGATGCCGAAGCGGGCACCCCAGACATCCTGATGGTCTCCTGCTTGGGTCCCATCGCCGCATCGGCCGTGGTCTGCCGCCTGCGCCGCTTCTGCACGGTGGTGGGGCTGATGCCGTGGCGCGGTGCCAGCGCCCTCACGCTCTCTTGGCTCCGCTGTATCGAGCGACGCACTGCCTCAGTCGTGGTGGCGCTGCCGTGGAAAACCTGGCCCATAGCTCGTCCCTTGCTGCCCCGCGGCTGAATGTGCCATCACACTCCGGGACTGAACACCTAGTCACCTACTCTGTCCCGCAGAGCCCGTACTATTATGGGGAGCAGCGCCAGTGCGGAAAGCCCCAGTAGGGGTAACAGCACCGTCGGCCGCATGATGAGGCTCAGGCTTGGAGGCGCGCCATGGGCCAGCGCATCTCCCAGGCCAGCGCCCGCGCTGGCAAACACGGCCGTGGCAGGCGCGATGCCCAGCGCGGTTGCGACCGCGAAGGGCCTGAGGCGCATGCCAGTGAGCGCCGCCGCCAGGTTCAGCAGCCAGGAGGGAACTACGGGCGCGAGCCGCAAGGCGAGCAAGGCCGAGAAGCCGTCCCGCTCCAGCCGCGGCCGGATGCGCGCGATCAGGACGCCCCGTCGTCGCGCTAGCGCCGTGCCGAGGGTGCTGCGCGCGAACAGGAACAGCAACACGGCGCCGGTGGTCGCGCCGGCCACGGCGCAGGCAGTGCCGGCCCAGATGCCGAGCAGGGCGCCACCTGCCATGCTCATCGCAGGGCCCACGGGAACGCAGAAGGCGGCCAGACCGGCGTAGATCAGGACATAGAACGCTGCCGCCGCCGGTGCGTTGACGACGGCTAGGTCCTGCAGCGCCTGCACGCGCCGGGCGACTTCCGACCACACCACTGTCCCTTGCACGCCGAACGTGACCGCGGCCGCCGCGAGTGCGATTGCGAGCAGCGGCAGGAGCAGCGAGAGGCGGACACGGAGGCGCATCTGCTTCGATTACAGGCTGACGCTTTGGAATGAGAGCCGCATGTGCAGGGTATAGCTGGTGATCACCGGGCTCGCCACGCCGATCACGTGCGCGATCGTCTCGGCGTGCCACATGGGTTGCCCTGTCAGCGAGCGGCCGTGCGCGCGTCCAACACCGGGGGCAGCGCGAGCACAATGCTGCACTCAATCGGACGAAAACACGCCTACACCTCGGTGAACGAGAAACCCCGTCCACCACCAATCCAACGCTTGATCCCGGGTAAGAAGTCCAACGTTGTCACCGCGCCCGCGAGATAGGCGAGAGCGACCGTCGCCTCGTATGACATGACGAGGCCGAACATCCAGCGGGCGGCGACGTTGGGCTCGCTGCGGCCCCGCCAGTCTGCAGAAACCGTGCGAAACGGGCCTTCTCAGACAGGGATGCCGGCCTTCGCCGTCGCGGGTACGACGGCTCGCGCCATCGCCTGGCCGAGCCGCACGCTCTCCGCGATGCCGCGGTCCTCCGGGTAATAAAAGCATGTATCGGCGATTTGCAGGCCGTGAATGGAGGTCTGGACCGGCGGGATCTGCGCAAGGAACCCCGGCGGGCATACCGGCTGGGCGTATCTGAGCCGCCCCACCTGCGAGGCGATCAGGTCACCAGCGCCGACCGCCGGGTTGATCCGATGGAAGCACGCCATCGCCTCGGTCACGAATACCGCGTCCGGCCGCGTCCAGAGTGGGTTGGTGGTCGGCATGTAGTAGGGAACATAGACC
>JBBSIT010000653.1:0-3256 GCA_038231995.1 Acetobacterales bacterium
CCTTGCATTTCCGGCCCGGTCCCGCACAACGGGTCGCGAGCGCCATCTCAAGGGGACCCTGCGATTTTGCAGATCAAGGGGACGCGCATCGCCGACCTCGCCGTGCGGCTGCTCGCGGCCGGTCTTGGTGCTCTGCGAGGTCGCCGTTTTCGCACGGCGGGTTTGGGCGGCCGCGGTCGCCGCGCCGGCCCCTGGCGAACAGAGCCAGGGTCACCTGCCCGTCCTGCTGCTTCTCATTTTTTTCAGCTCTTTCCCGCAACCGATCCTCACCTGGTTTTCGTGCGCCTTCAATGCGCCAGCCTTCCACCGCCCGGACGAATTCCCGTGCGGCTTGAACGGCTCAGACAGTGAGGCAGGCGAAGCCGATCTTCTCCGCATGGCGCCCGTCCGAGCCGCAGCAGCCACCCATTACCGTGAAGTGGCGGTGCTGCCGCCGCATGGCGCTCAACAGGGCTGCGAGTTCGTCCGGGTCGCCTTCCTCGAGCGTGGTGGACTCGTTCAGCTCCGCATGGCTCTTCGGCGACGGATTGGCGCAGATTCCGCCCAGCCGATCGATCCATGGGCCCTCCATGCCCAATGCCGGTGCGATATGGGTCGGATGGGCGCAATTGACCATGTAGTGCGCGGGCGAACGGCCCGTTGCCGCGTCAGTGGCCAGGATCGCATCGCTCAGTAAGGTCCCATCTGGCAGGCGCCCATTCGTGCACCGGGTCCGTACCGCGCATGGGCGGGTAGCGGACCGATTCCACACGGCGTTGATGGGGTGGACGCCCCCCGACGGCATCTACGTGCCAAGGTGGAGGTGTTGACCGACCACCTGAGGAGGCGTCCGTGGGACAGGCTAACACAATCGGATTGGACATCGCGAAGCGGGTTTCCAGGCACATGGGGCAGATGCGTCCGGCCATGTGGTGTTCCGCAGACGGCTGGTGCGGGCGAAGCTGCTCGCGTTCTTTGCCGCCCAGCCACCGTGCACGGTGGCGATGGAGGCCTGCGCCGGAGCGCATCACTGGGGGCGTGAGATCGGCAAGCTGGGCCACATAGTGCGGCTGATCCCGCCGGCCTACGTCAAGCCATTCGTGAAGCGGCAGAAGAACGACACGGCGGATGCCGAGGCGATCTGCGAAGCGGCCCAACGACCGAGCATGCGCTTCGTGCCGGTGAAGAGCGAGGGGCAGCAGGCAAACGGGGTCGTGTTCCGTGCCCGCGATCTCCTGGTGCATCAGCGCACGCAGTGCATCAACGCGCTGCGCGGGCACCTGTCCGAGTATGGCTATGTCTTTCCGCAGGGCATCACGCACGCCGATGCCGTGATCGCCCACATCGAGGACCCGGCTTCCTGCCTGCCAGAGAGTGCGCGCGCGATCCTGGCGGTGCTGGTCGGCACCTTCCAGGCGCTGGAAGCGCAAATTAAGGTGCTGGATGCCGAGATCACCCAGCGCGCGAAGGCCGACCCGGTCGCACGCCGGCTCATGACGATCCCAGGCATCGGCCCGATCGCGGCCACGGCGATCACGGCTCTCGTGCCAGCACCGGAGGGCTTCCGCGCCGGGCGGGACTTCGCCGCCTGGCTTGGGCTCGTGCCGCTGCAGAGATCGACCGGCGGTAAGCAGAAGCTCGGTGCGGTCTCGAAGATGGGCGAGCGAACCATACGGCGCTTGCTCATCCTGGGCGCCAGCGCCGTGGTCCGCTGGGCCGGTCAGCGCGGCACGCCAGCGGGTTCGTGGCTGACGGGGATGCTGGCGCGCAAGCCAAAGATGCTGGTCACCGTGGCCTTGGCCAACAAAACGGCCCGCATCGTCTGGGCCTTGCTGGTCAAGGGTGGGGTTTATAGGGCTCCGGTTCCGGCCGCTTAAGCGCGCCAGAGCCGCGAGGGCGTAGGGGCGAACGGAAGGAAGGTATGGCACAACGGTCGGCGAGACGGGATCGGGATAACCAGGCTGCAACAACGTACCTCGAGTACGCGGCGTTGATTTGGACTCGGTCCGCGAACTCCCATACAGGCCTGCGGCAGCTCGCTGCCGCACCAGAGGCCGGACAGATGGCAGCATCCGACCACACGCCACGACAGTCCTGACGTTTATGGATAGGCCGCCTCGGCCGAAAAGAAGTGAGCGATATCAAAGTCGCAAGTATGGCTAGATGATAAGAGTTCGCATCTGGCAACAGAAATGCTCGTCTTCGCCCAAATTCGCGACCTAAACGCGTCTTCCGCACGATGAAGACCGCTGATAACGCTAGCCTTTATCCATGCAACACGGCCGCGCTGGTCGCCACGGGGCGCCCACTTCATGTTGAAGGTCAGGACCGCCGTCATGAATGCGGCGTTTCAGCGCGATCTCGCAAATGCCGAGCCGTGGGCGCGCCGACCGTACTATCCTGCAGCATAAGCACCCCCAGGTTTGAGACGGTCTCATGCGTACCAGGAGGCACTTCCGTTAGTTCCCGCCATTCTGGGCGAGATGCAGCGCCGCCATGCGGGCTTCCCGGCCGACGCCCACCCCACCGTTGAGCGCCGCGTTCGGGTCTGGCAGCCGCTATACGGGCCCGAGCGGGAGGTGATCTTCCGCCAGGAGCACCCGCCAGGACGCCAGGGCCTGCCCGATTTTGCCGATGCGGGCGAGCTGGGTGTCAGGATCTTGGTCAGCCGGTCGACCGGTGCCGAAGGTAACCGTCAGCTGTTAGCCGCCTTGCTCGTGGGTGACGCGATCTGGTGTGCTTCCCGGGTTTGGTCGTCGGGAGCGTGTTGGCGATAATGGCAGCCACAGTGGCAGCTTCGGAGCCTCGGATCGAGATTGTTAGCGAGCGTCGCCGTGCGCACGACGCCGCATTTCGGGCGCGGATGGTCGAAGCATCGCGCCAGCCCGGCACGTGTGCGCGGGATCTGGCGCGGCGGCATGGGATCTGCGTCAGCCTGATCTATCGCTGGCGTCGAGCGGCGCCGTCGCCAGCGCCTGCGCCGCCGATGGCTGCGTCTGTCGTAGCGGCGTCGCCGGTCCCGTCCTGCACGGACGTGCCGCCCCCTGGCCAGGCTATGGCG
The DNA here is from genome assembly GCA_038231995.1 of Acetobacterales bacterium. Lineage (GTDB taxonomy): Bacteria > Pseudomonadota > Alphaproteobacteria > Acetobacterales > Acetobacteraceae > JBBSIT01. The sequence continues at coordinate 3,041 of JBBSIT010000653.1, forward strand.
GCGCAGCGTCCGCTCGAGTTCGTCCCGATCGGCGTGTTCGGGCGCGCCGACGACGGGGGGCCGGCCCTGGTGACGGGTCCGCCCATCGGGGCAGCCCCCGCCGCACCGCCGGCGAGCCCGGCAATGGATGCGCGGCCGGGTCTGATCGAGATCGATCTGGCGGACGGCACGCGGCTGAGGGTGGATGCTTTCGTCAACGAGCGGGCGTTGCGGCGC
>JBBSIT010000654.1:0-3249 GCA_038231995.1 Acetobacterales bacterium
ATGCTGGCGGCCGGAGGCCCAGATTCCGTCCGTCGCCAGCCGATCATCGCATAGCAGTCGGGGGTTTGGGGCTATCTCGACCTCCAGCCGCCAAGTGCACCAACGCCCCGCGGAGCCGGTGACGCTGGACGAGCCGCTGGGCAACGGGACGTAGGATGCCTTCGTGTGGAAATCAGCGGTGGATTCCGGCGCTAATCAGCATTGCAAATGGTTAAATTTGTTCAGTTCAGGTGGGCTCCGTAGCGGCGCTGACTTCCAGACTGATGTTCTCGGGCACGCACAGCCTGGGCGAGGTGTGCCAGCCTGCGCCGTCAAGGACGAGGACGGCATGGGCGCCCTTGGCGACACAGCGACTGATCTCGGCCAGGTGGATGTTCATGGCCTCGACATCGACATACGGCAGCACGACGGCAGCACCCGTGCCGCGCTCAGGGCAGACCGCGCCGAACAGGTAGGCCCAAGTGTAGCGGTGGTCTCGCACAGCGCGCGGGCGTGTGCCCCGTTTCGCCCAGATGCGGGTCAGCGTGCCTTGCTGGCCCACTCTGGCTTCATCTTGGAACCAGACCTCGATCGGCGTGCCGTGCACTACCTTGGCGACAGCCGCCCTTACCAGGTCAGCGAAGCCCCCCTAAAAGCCGCTTGCGCGGCAGAGTCGCTTTCGGGGTGCTGCGGCCGCACCGAGAGGCGGCGGAAACGAAGTTTGGCCAGCAGCTTGCCGACCGTGCGCTCGTGCAAGCCGACCCCGAACTCGCGCCCAATCCGGTCCTGCAGGTCGCGGCAACGCCAGCGCACCACGCCGTCACGCTCCAGCTCCGGCCCCTGCTCGACCCAACGCTCCACCACGGCTTTCTGCTCGGCCGAGAGCCGGGGTGCCGGGCCTGGGGCGCGTCGGTTCGCGAGGCCGGCGATCCCTTCGGCGTTTTAGCGGTGCACCCAATCGCGCAGGGTCTGCCGATCCATGCCGTAGCTCTCGGCCGCGTCCTCGCGCGACTGTCCGTCCAGCACGAGCGCGATCGCCAGAATGCGCCGTGCCGCGTTCGCATCCCGGCTCCGTGCCGCCGCGAGCCTCAGCCCAGCCGCGGACAGGTCTTGTCGCTTGATCTCCACCGCCATCCCAACCTCCCGAATCGAGCACCGGAGGCAGTGAATCACGCCCGCAACGACGGTGAGATCACATGCGAGTCAGCGACCAGGGCGGTTGGTATTACGTCAAGGCCTACGTGCGGCGGGGCAAGATCGACGCCGTCGATGCTGCGGTGATCTGCGAGGCGGTTGGACGGCTGAGCAAGCTTAACCATCTGTCCGAAATCCAGAGACCACCTCAGCCCGATGTTGCGTGCAAGCCGCCGGCATGCAACGATTCGTGATATGTTCCGGGGTGGTGATGGCGGACGCAAGCCAGATCGAGTGGACGGATGCGACGTGGAACCCAGCGACGGGATGCACGAAGATCAGCTCTGGCTGCGACAATTGCTATGCTGCCCGCTTCTCCGAGCGATTCCGAGGCACGCCAGGTCATCCTTTCGAGACCGGCTTTGACCTGACCTTGCGGCCCGAGCGGCTGAAGCAGCCTCTCGCCTGGACGCGACCGCGCAAGATCTTCGTCAACTCTATGAGCGACCTGTTCCACAAGGAGGTGCCTCGCGCCTTCGTCGACCAGGTCTTCGACACGATGGAGCAGGCGCACTGGCACCAGTTCCAAATGCTCACCAAGCGCAGCAGCCTGATGCGCGACTATCTCAAGGCACGCTATGCCCGGCGCGCCCCGCCTCTCCACATCTGGCTCGGCGTCTCGGTCGAGGACCGCGCTCGGCTTTCCCGTGCCCGCCATCTGCAGCAGGCCCCGGCGGGCATTCGCTTCCTCTCGGTCGAGCCGCTAATTGGCCCGATCGGTCCCATGAAGCTGACGGACATCGATTGGGTGATCGTCGGCGGCGAGAGCGGCCCACGCGCCCGGCCGATGAAGGCGGAATGGGCGACCGAGATCCGCGACCAGTGCGTCGCCGCCGGCGTCCCATTCTTCTTCAAGCAGTGGGGCGGTCTGCGGCCCAAGCAGGGCGGGCGCGAGCTCGACGGACGAGAATGGAGCGAATACCCCCAACGTCACGTCCCGACGCTGCTCGCCGCTGAATGAGCCGAGGCATTGCCGATGAGACCGTCGGGCCCTGGGCGCGCGAGAAGCTTGAGGCGCTTGGCCAGTATCTGAACTTCTACACGACGGCGCTGAAAAAGCAGGGGCACTGGGTCAAGAGCCTGACGTTTGTCGATGCCTTTGCTGGCGCCGGGCAGGCCAAGCTTCGCAAAACCGCCCGCGCGTCCGGCATGGAAAGCCTGCTCGCCGCGCTCGAGCCGATCGACCAGGCCACCGAGGAGTATATCCGGGGCTCGCCCCGCGTGGCGCTGGATCTGGTCAACCGGTTCAGCCGCTACGTCTTCATTGAGCGCGACCCCGGCCGCGCCGCCGAGCTCGAGCAGCTGCGGGCGGAGTTTGGCGAGGGCTGCCGGATCGAGGTGCGGCAGGGCCGCGCCCAGGAGGAACTCGACGAGTTGTTGAAGGGTGATCTCGGCCGACCAGGTCACCTGGCCGTTGTCTTCCTCGATCCGTTCGGCATGCAGATCTCGTGGGAGACGATTGAGCGGCTTGCCGCGACTGGCCGTATCGAGGTCATCGTCAACTTTACTCTCGGCATGGCGATCCAGCGCGTGCTGCCACGCTCGGCTGTCCTCCGGGCCGGATGGCGGGAGACGCTCGACCGGTTCTTCGGCTCGCCCGACTGGCACGGCGAGGTCTTCCAAGAGCGGGCGGATCTGCTCGGCTCCCACACCGAGAAGCGGCAGGATGCGGGGAAGCGCCTGCTGGAATGGTATCGCTCGCGGCTGAAAGACGCTTTCGGCCATGTCTCCCCAGCGCGCCTGATCAAGAACACCAAGGGCAGCCATCTCTACTACCTGATCTGGGCCGGGTCACATCCGCTCGGGCTCAAGGGGGCGCACCACATCCTGAGCAAGGGCGAGAACGTTCGCTGAGCTGCTAATGGCTCACAGGGCGAATAACTGGAATTCAAAATCTTTCCCGTCCTCCCGAACATGTGAAGATCGACAAGGTTACAGTAACTGCTCACGTCCCTTGACGTTTGGAGATCATGAGACGGTTGGGAGCGGTGATCCTTCGAGGGTGAGGCGGATGGCGTCGATGGCGCGGATCGAGCGGCGGCGGCCGGTTTCGACGACGGACCTGATGTCGGCGTA
>JBBSIT010000655.1:0-3225 GCA_038231995.1 Acetobacterales bacterium
CCGTGCTGCGGCGCACTGCCAGGCAAAATCCCTTTAATCAGCCGATGCCGCTGCTGCAAACGGCTCCAATCTCCTCCAGACGCACGATTTCAGCCGTGGAGCGCCAAATCGTCCGAAACCTCACTCCGACAGGCTGCTAGAACCGCGTCGTCAGGTCGGTGAGCCAGGCCGGGGACGCGGCGACCAGCGCGCCTTCCAGCGCGCGATCCGTGCCGGTCAGGATGAGAGCCGACACTGCAAGAGCGCCGCCGCCTAGGACGAGTTTCCCCGCCTTCCCGGCGCTCATCATCCTGCCCCGCCATCGCATCAGCGCCTGCCGGGACAAAGAGCCCACCACGAGCAGCGGCACCGCCGTGCCCAAGCCGAACGCCACCATGACGGACGCCGCGCTGGCGAGATCCCGCCCCTGCGCCGCCAGGACGGAGGCAGCCCCGAGCGTGGGGTCCACGCAGGGGCTCCAGACGGCGCCCAGCAGCAATCCGAGCACAAACTGGCCGCGGAGGCCCGTGGGCGTGAGCCGCTGGATCAGGCGGTTGCCCGCGTTGCTGACGCCCCCCGCCGCCACGGCGAAGCGCTGCTGCAGCGCCTCGCTGAGCAGCACGGCACCCATGATGCCGAGCAGCACCGCAGAGATGCTGCGGAACAGGTCGCCGTCCAGCCCGGCCGAGAAGCCGATGGTCGCCACGAACAGGCCGACGCCGACGAACGACATCACAAGCCCTGCCGCCAACGCCGCCACGTCGAGGCGGTGGATTGCCATGGCAGGTCCAAGCACCAGGGGAAGCAGCGGCAGCACGCAGGGCGACAGCGTCGAGAGCATGCCCGCGACGAAGCCGAACCCCATGCTGGCGAAAGGCAGGCTCATGCCCGGGCGTCCGTCGGGCTAGCCGTTCGCCTTTTGCAGGAGCGCCTTGATGGATTCGGCGTTCGTGTCCCCGGTGGAGCGGCCCTTCTCGGCGGCACCATGGAAGACCACCAGTGTGCTCTGCATCTGCGCGCCCAGGGCGCGGACGACATCCTTCTGGCTGTCGAAGTCGACCTGGTAGACGACCAGGTCCTTGAACGCCGGGTCGGCCATGAGCTGGCTCAGGATCGGACGCTGCTTGGCGCAGGTCGGGCACCAGGTCGCCGAGATGTCGACCAGGATCGGCTTGCCCTCGTGCTGGGAGGCCGCAAACGCCTGCTGCGTGAACGGGGCTTCGGTAGCGGCCCGCGCGACGGGGCCAGCGGCCACAGCGAGGCAAAGGGCGAGCGCGGCGGCGGACAGCAATTTGATGAGGTTCATCGGGGTCTCCTCGATCGGAATGAAGGGATGCCTGGGCCAGCCCAGCGATCCGATCCATCGTTCTGGCCGCCAGGCCAAAAGGTTACGGAGCTCCGTTCGCGTGCGGCCCGGCAACGTCACAGCATGGAGCCGAATTCCGATGCCCCGGTCGGGTAGGCGAACATGGTCGATTTGAGCGCCTCTGCCGTGAGGTCATGCCGGATGGCGAGGCCGAACAGGTTGATGACCTCCTCGGCGCCCGGGCCGACCAGGTGAGCGCCGAGGATGCAGCCGGTCCCTTTCTCGACGAGCGTCTTGAAGCCGTAGACGGGTTCCGCCAGCCGCCGCGCGGTGAACCACTGCGTCACCTTCTCCGACCTGACCCGGACCCGCTTCCCTTGCGCGGTTGCTTCCGCTTCGGTCAGCCCCACCGCGGCGATTGCGGGCACCGTGAATGCGACGCTGGGAACGCCGCGGTAGTCCGGCCGATGCCGGTTTCCCTCCAGAAGGTTGCCTGCGACCACCTTCGCGTCATGGCTGGACACGGGCGTCAACGGCGGCCCGGCGCCAGCGGCGTCCCCGGCCGCGTAGACCAGCGGGTTGGAGACGCTCTGCAGGAACTCGTTGAGCGTCAGCCGTCCGCCTTCGAGCGCCACCCCGGCAGCGGGGAGATCGAGCTGCTCCAGATCCGGGGCCCGCCCGGCGGCGTGCACCACGAGATCTGCTGCGACGCAGTGCGTCCGGCCCTCGGCACTGACGTGAACCACGAAGCCTTCAACAGCCGTTTCGACCCGGATCACGGTCGCTTCGGTCCTGACGTCGATGCCAAGCCCGCCGAAGCTCTCCATGAGCCAGCCGACGAGGTCGGGGTCGAAGGCGGGCAGCATGCGGGCGCCCCGCTGCAGGACGGTCACATTGGCCCCGGCACGCGCGGCGAGGTGAGAGAACTCGGCCGCGATGTAGCCGCCCCCGATGAGGACGATCCGCTTCGGCAACTCCTCGAGTTCCAGGAAGTCGTCGCTCGTCGCGACGTGCTCCTCGCCGGGGATGCCAAGCGGCACCGGGCGCGCACCCGTCGCAATCAGGATATGGCGGGCCCGCAGCTCGGTGCCGTCAACGCAGACCGTGTCGGTGCCTGTGAACCGGGCGAGGCCGTGAAAGGCGTCGATGCCCTGTTCCGCGTAACGCCGCTCCTGCTTCTGCGGCACCGGGGCGGTGAAGGAGCGCTTGAACGCCATGAGGTCTGGCCACCTCATTCGTAGTTCACCTTCAACCCCGTGGCCGCGCATGCGACGGGCGGCATCTACCGCCTCCTCGCCGCTGACCAGCATCTTTTTGGGGTCGCAACCCCGCAGGGCGCACGTGCCGCCGAAGGGGCGGTGGTCTATCACGGCCACGGTCCATCCTGCCGCACGCACCCGTGGGCTGGCGACCTGGGCCGCCGTGCCGGACCCGAGAACGACGAGGTCGTAGGAAGTGTCGCTCATGCGGACTGGCTTCCGCAGCACGGCCGACTGCTGCCGCTTGCCTGGATCGGCGGGCACGGCACCGTCCCGAAGGAGCAGAACACGCAGCAGTCGCCCGGATTGGGGCGGAGCACCGCGCCGCAGCCCGTGCAGTCATAGAAGAACTGGCACGCGTCGGTCGGCATCGTCTCTGCCTTGGTGGTGCCGCAGTGCGGGCAGGAAAGGGTCGATTCCAGGGTCGCCGAGGCCTCAAGCATAGGCATAGCCAGGGTGGAACAGAGTGTCGGGGGCATGGTCTATCTCCTTGGCGCAAGCGTCAGGCGAACCTACCCTCTGTAGTTACTACGTAACTGTCCAGGTTGTCGCGGAAAGCTCAAGTGATCCGCAGTTCGGCGACCAGGTTGTCGGGTTGGCCTGTCAGGGCGGCCAGCAAATCCCAGCCCTGCTTTCTTGCGGTTGAGATCAGCGTGCGGAGGACGGCGAACGCCTCGGCCC
>JBBSIT010000656.1:0-3215 GCA_038231995.1 Acetobacterales bacterium
CGCGGCCGAAGCCGCGCGGCGACCGTGCCGGCGGCGATGCCGGGCCCATGCACCTGCTGGTGGACAGCACGGGGCTGAAGCTCTACGGCGCCGGCGAGTGGCTGGCCGAGAAGCGCGGCACGAAGAGGCGCCAGTCCTGGAAGAAGTTGCACCTGGGCGTGGACGCCCAGACCGGTCGAATCGTGGCCGCCACGCTGACCGACCGCGACGAAGACGACGCCTCCCAAGTCGGCCCCTTGCTCGATCAGGTCACGGAGGCGGTGGCTTCCGTCACCGGCGACGGCGCCTACGACCAAGGGAGCATCTACGCCGACGTGGCCGAACGCCACCCCGAGGCGGACGTCGTCGTCCCGCCGCGTTCGACGGCGGTGCCCAGCGACACGGCCGAGACCGCGCCCACGCGGCGGGACCGCCACCTCCAACTCATCGCCGAGATGGGGCGCATGGGGTGGCAGAAGGCGACGGGGTACAACGCACGAGCCCGGGCCGAGGCGGCGGCTTCGCGCTACAAACGCGTGATCGGCGACGGGCTGCGCACGCGCACGGATGAGCGCCGCGCCACCGAGGTCAACGTCGGTGTCCACGCCCTCAACCGCATGCTGGCGTTCGGACGCCCGAACTACGTCCGCATCGCCTGACCCCGGACGGGGTAGGGGCCAGTGCGCCCGTAACCCCGACCCGTGCAACACAGTGACGCTGCTCCGAAGATTTCGATGCCAAGCGCGGACGATCGCGTTTCGCGGCGTCTACTCCTGGCCCGGTTGCGCCGTAACCCGGAGGTAAGGCTTCAGGGTCGTCCAGCCTTTCGGGAATTTCTCGCGCGCCTGCTCGTCGGTCACGGAGGGCACGATGATGACGTCCTCGCCCTGTTTCCAGTTCGCGGGTGTCGAGACGCTGTGCTTGGCCGTGAGCTGCAGCGAGTCGATCACGCGCAGCACCTCGTCGAAGTTGCGGCCCGTGGTCATGGGATAGGAGATCAGCAGCTTGATCTTCTTGTCGGGTCCGATGACGTAGACGTTGCGTACCGTCTGGTTGTTCGCGGCCGTCCGTCCTTCGGAGGTGCCGCCGGTCTCGGCCGGGAGCATCCCGTAGAGCTTCGAGACCTGCAGCTCGGTGTCGCCGATCATAGGGAAGTTGGGGGCTGTGCCTTGCGTCTCCTCGATGTCCTTCCACCATTCGGCATGACGGTCGACGGGATCGACGCTGAGGCCGATGATCTTGACGCCACGGCGGTCGAACTCGGGCTTGATCCTCGCCATGGCGCCGAGCTCGGTCGTGCAGACCGGCGTGAAATCCTTGGGGTGGGAGAAGATCACGCCCCAGGAGGAGCCGAGCCACTCGTGGAACCGGATGCGGCCCTCCGTGGTCTCAGCCTCGAAATCCGGTGCGTCCGCACCGATCGCGAGCGGTCCTGACATCATTGCGCCTCCCTCGTCGTGTGTTTCGCTGTATTGCCCGGCAGCCAGCCGCAGCTCATACCGCGGCCGAGAGCACCAGCACCGACGTGCCAGCGAGCATCAGCATGCGTATGGGAGCGATCACCCGTGTCTCAGGGCAGCGTGTTTGCGGGGCTTTGAACATCGCTTTGGTTTTGCAGCAAATCGAAATCCTAGCGCAACATGATTTTATGGACGCGGGGGTCAGCGGGGGTGCAAGCCCGCATGCCTCGATCAGGCGCCGGCCGCCTCAGGCCGCCTTCGCCCTTATGGCTGTGCAGACGAAGTGGGAGCAGGTGCCTGCTCTCGTTGAACTCCGGCGAGGCGATATCGTGCGACCGCGCAAAGTCGACCGCGACCTCGCCGTCAATTCTGTTCCTTCATCTGGTCCAGCTCGCCTGCCTGACCCTCTGACGGCGTCCCAGTCTGCCTGCGACTGATCTGCTCGGCATGAACTTTCTCGCCGCGGTTGACTGCTAGCTCGGGCAGCATCGGGCAGGCACGGGGCATGATGTCAGCGTCGTGGTCCTTATCGGATGCTTGCGGCGACCGCGGTGGAAGCGCGCGGCTTGCGGCCAGGCGTGCGGCCCTTGCCGCCTGTCTTCGTCTCCTTGGAGCCGTCCCCACCCACTGCGGCGACGCGCGCCCGACCGAGGGCGCGATAGAGGGTAGTGCGGCCGACGCCGACACGGGCCGCAACCTCCTCCATGGTCAGCAGCGGGTCAGCCATGAGCCGGCGCGCGGTGTCGAGACCGTCGGCGGACAAGCGCGGCTTGCGCCCGCCCAATCGGCCACGGGCGCGTGCGGCGGCCAAGCCGGCCTTCGTGCGCTCGCGTAGCAGGTTGCGCTCCATCTCGGCGAACACGGCGCCGATCTGCAGCATGGCCTTGCCCATGACGGAGGAAGGGTCGATCCCGTCCTGGAGCGAGCGGAGGCGGATGCCTTCGCGCTCGAACTGCTCCAGCAGATTGACCAGCTGGTGGGTGGTGCGGCCGAGCCGGTCGAGGCGCCAGACGACCAGGGTGTCGCCGCGGCGGAGATGGGAGAGGGCGTCGGCGAGGCCGGGCCGGTCGGCCCGCGCCCCGGAGGCGCGATCCTCGAACACGCGGTGACAGCCGGCGTGGGCGAGGGCGTCGCGCTGAAGGTCGAGCTTCTGGTCCTCGGTGGACACCCGGGCGTAGCCAATCAGCAGCCGAGCGTCGGTCTCCTGCGGGGCAGGAGGGAGAGGAGCGCGCCGTTTCGTGCCGGAAGCCATATGCGATGCTCGCATCAGCACGCTGATTTCGCAACACAGTTCCGGTATGTTTACTGGCCCGGGAAGCGGGCCGTTTTACTCCCGTCGGCTATCATGCCGGAAACCCTGGGTATCGGGACGCACCCCGATGGCTCTTACGGGCAAACGGAGAATTGGGCCTAGACCATCCACACGCGACTCAGATCAAGATCCACCCCCAACCTCGCCGGGCCCCCAGTATACAAGGGGGCGAAAACCTGACAAACCCATCCCCCTATCGTAACAAACTCCCCAGGCCCGATGCCGCCCACCTAGCTCCCTAGAGGCCCGACCGGAGCATCATCAAGCTTCTGACGCCTTTGCCTTTGGTCCGAGCGAAACCTGGAGTGGTTGCAAGCCGCGGTTCCTGCTGTGAACTCGACTTTCCGCATTTTGGAGGCTGCGCCTACGTCCGCCGGTGATCCCGCGCTGCCGGTGCGCATGGGAGCCGCGTTGACGTGCGATGCCGACCCATCGCACCCATGCCGGCGCTGGCAGCAGCGCTC
>JBBSIT010000657.1:0-3214 GCA_038231995.1 Acetobacterales bacterium
GTGATCTTCGAGGTGCTGAGCAAGGGCACGGCGCGCACGGACCGGATCGACAAGAACCGGGAGTATGCCTCAACGGCCTCCGTCCGCCGCTACGTCATGCTGGAGCAGGACCAGATCGCGGCGACGGTGTTCGAGCGCGCCGGCGAGGATTGGATCGGCCGTATCCTGGCCGAGGATGCCATCATCTCCATGCCGGAGATCGGCATCGAGATCCCGCTCGCCGAGCTGTACGAGGGCCTGGACCTCTCGAACCCGCCCGCCGATGAGCAGGGCTGACGTTCCAAAGGTCGTCGGCTCCAGCCGCGGCGGATTGCCTGGCCTTTAATCCGTTGCCGATCCCAAGATGATCGTCATGCGCTGATGCACCGGGACGCGGACCGTGAACAGGAATGCTCCCCACCACTCAGCGCCCGCCAGGAAGTAATCGCTGACGCCCGCCAACTCAGGGCTGCACCAGTCGATGATCTCGCTGTCCAGCCAAGGCGGCAGGATCACATCGCAGACTTTTCTGAACAGAGCCTGTATCTCATTGGGGGTGGCCTGCAATCCATAAGGCGGCTGCGAGAACGCATAGGCGAACTGTCCGCCTGCCCAAAGCGCTGGAACAGGGCTGCTGCCCGACCGAATACTGACGCCTTCGAGCTGCTTGTATGTCGGGTCGATCAGCTTCTGCCCTGTGTCGGTGGTGAAGACTCCGCGGCGAATGAGCAAGCCGGATCGATTGTCGAACCAGTCCCCGAGGAAGGCGTCCTTGCTCACTCTCTTACAGGGCGCCAATCGCAGATGGGTTGGATCAAACCGTTCTCGTCCGGTAGCGAATCGCGTGAGCGCCTGGTCGATGGCTGCGTGGGCGGATTGAAAAGTGTCGTCGACGCCCTCGAAGAAGGTGAAATCGAGGACGCCTCCGATCTCACGGTAACGCCTGACCGAGCCGGGCTCCTTCTCGATGCGCTCCATTCCCAGGGATAGACAGCTCACGTCCCTGTTTGCCACGGGTCGCTTTTGCCGCGTCGTCCCCTGTGCGATGCTGCGGGAAAGCTTTGGAAGGGGACGAGATGGCGGTCTCGAAGGTGTATCCGGATCCGCGCGCGGCGCTCGACGGCGTGCTGCGCGACGGCATGACGATCATGGCGGGCGGGTTCGGCCTGTGTGGCATCCCGCAGGCGCTGATCGAGGCGGTGCGCGACAGCGGCGTGCGCGACCTCACCTGCATCAGCAACAATGCGGGCGTGGACGACGCAGGCCTCGGCCTGCTGCTGCAGACCCGGCAGATCCGCAAGATGATCTCCTCCTATGTCGGCGAGAACGCCACCTTCGCCCGGCAGTACCTCGCGGGCGAGCTGGAGATCGAGTTCAACCCGCAAGGGACATTGGCCGAGCGCATCCGCGCCGGCGGCGCAGGCATCCCCGCGTTCTACACCCGCACCGGCGTCGGCACCGCGATCGCCGAGGGCAAGGACGAGCGCGAGTTCGACGGGGTGAAATACATCATGGAGCGCGGGCTCAAGGCCGACCTCGCCCTCGTGCATGCCTGGAAGGGCGATACCGAGGGCAACCTCGTCTACCGGATGACGGCGCGCAACTTCAACCCGATCATGGCGACGGCGGCGCGGATGGTGGTGGCGCAGGTCGAGCACCTCGTGCAGCCCGGCGAGCTGGACGCCGACCACATCGTGACGCCGGGCATCTTCGTCCGTCGCCTGGTGCACGTGCCCGAACCCCACAAGCGCATCGAGCAGCGCACGGTGCGCCAGAAGGAGACCGCGTGATGGCCTGGACCCGCGACGAGATGGCCGCCCGCGCCGCGCGCGAGCTGCATGACGGCATGTACGTGAACCTCGGCATCGGCATCCCGACCCTGGTGGCGAACCACATCCCCGAGGGCATCAGCATCCAGCTTCACAGCGAGAACGGCATGATGGGCTACGGTCCCTTCCCCTACGAGGGCGAGGAGGACCCGGACCTGATCAACGCCGGCAAGCAGACCGTGACGAAGCTGCCGACCACGAGCTTCTTCGACAGCGCCGCGAGCTTCGCCATGGTGCGCGGCGGGCACATCGAGATCTCGATCCTGGGCGCGCTGCAGGTGGCGGAGAACGGCGACCTCGCCAACTGGATGATCCCAGGCAAAATGGTGAAGGGCATGGGCGGCGCCATGGACCTGGTGGCCGGCGTGCCGCGCGTCGTGGTGCTGATGGAGCATACGTCCCGCGGCGAGCCGAAGATCCTCAAGCGCTGCACCCTGCCGCTGACCGGCGCCGGCGTGGTGAACCTGATCATCACCGAGTTCGCGGTATTCGACGTGGGCGCGAACGGCCTGGTGCTGGTGGACCTGGCGCCCGGCGTCACGGTGGACGAGGTCCGCGGCAAGACCGAGGCGGGCTTCGCCGTGCACGGGAACCTGAAGGCGGCCTGACCCCCCTTGATCGCTGGGGGGCGCCGGGTCTATACGCGCGCTTCCCAACCAGGGCCGCAAAGCGGCGGCCCTGGTTCGGCGGGGCCGTAGCTCAGTTGGGAGAGCGCCTGAATGGCATTCAGGAGGTCAGGGGTTCGATTCCCCTCGGCTCCACCAAGATTTCCCGCCCTTATCTCCGCTCAGCCGCGCACGTCGCGGTGAATTACCCGCCGCGGGCGGCCGCCGCGACCTGGTCCGCCAAGTTCGTCTGAGCGTCGATGAACGCGCGCAGGGTGGCGCGCATCCGCTCGTGGTCCCCCGGTCCTGTCTGCGCGGCCCCTGCCCCGACGGACACCGCGATCATGACGAAGGCCAGGTCCGACCCGGCGATGCTGTTGCGCGCCTGGACCAGCCGGCCGCGCAGCCCTCCCTCCGCCGGCCGGCCGTCAACCCACGCCGCGAGAGCCGTGGCCTGCGCGGGTTTCACCGTCTCGATCAGCCGCCAGCTCAACGCGTCCGGCTGTCCGGCGGTGAGGCTCGATCGCTCGACCTCCTCCGCGCCCAGCTCCCCCGTGAGCGTGCGCTGCGCCGCCTGCAGCGCCTCGGAGGTCGCGCGCGCGGGGAACACGGCGAGGGTGGCGACCAGGGTCAGCCTGCCGCATGTGAAACGCTGCGCTGCGGCGCTGGGACCGGTCCGGTCCGCGCCTGCCACGGTGCAGCCGGCGGGCGCCTGGAACGACGGCGCCGCTGCCAGCGTCACGGGCGTCGCGGCGCGGTTCAGCGCCCAGACGGACGCCGGGCCGGCGATGACGGCGAGCA
>JBBSIT010000658.1:0-3212 GCA_038231995.1 Acetobacterales bacterium
CTAGCGATCGTTGCCATGGAACGGGCTTGACGCGCGCCGGGCAGCGGAGGAAGCCTCACGGCATGGAGAGGCAAAAGCCACGGCCGGGCGCCAAGGCGGAGGCCGACCGCGCCGAGCGGCAGGCGCGCGAGGCCGCGGCGTTGCGCGAGAACCTGCGCCGGCGCAAGGAGCAGGCCCGCACCCGCGAGACCGCGCCCCAGGCAAAGAAGGACGACGAGCCGTGCCCGTGATGCCCGACCACTGGATCAGGCAGCAAGCCCAGGACCACGGCATGATCGAGCCGTTCGTGGACGGGCAGAAGCGCGAGGGCGTGATCTCCTACGGCCTGTCCTCCTACGGCTACGATGCCCGAGTCGCCGACGAGTTCCGCATCTTCACGAACGTGGACAGCGCCGTGGTGGACCCCAAGGCGTTCAGCGCCGACAGTTTCGTCACCCGCCGCGGCACCTCCTGCATCATTCCGCCCAACTCCTTCGCGCTCGCCCACACCGTCGAGTACTTCCGCATCCCGCGCGACATCCTGGTGATCTGCCTGGGCAAGAGCACGTACGCGCGCTGCGGCATCATCGTGAACGTGACGCCGCTGGAGCCGGAATGGGAGGGCCAGGTGACGATCGAGATCAGCAACACGACCCCGCTGCCCGCCCGCATCCATGCCCATGAGGGCATCTGCCAGTTCCTGTTCCTGCAGGGCGCCGGGCCATGCGAGACGAGCTATGCGGACAAGGCAGGCAAATACATGCACCAGCGCGGCGTCGCCCTGCCGAGGATGTGAGACCATGGCCCTTCATCGTATCCGCATCCGCGGCGGCCGCCCGCTGCACGGCGAGATCCCGATCCGCGGCGCCAAGAACGCAGCCCTGCCGCTGATGGCGGCCGGGCTGCTGACCGAGGACCGCCTGGTGCTCGGCAACGTGCCGCATCTGGCCGACATCGACACAATGGCGGCGCTGCTTGCCCAGCACGGCGTCGCGGTCGAGGCAGACGGCCGCGAGCTGTCGATCGGCGGCCCGATCAACAACACCGAGGCGCCGTACGACATCGTGCGCAAGATGCGCGCCTCGATCCTGGTGCTCGGCCCCCTGCTGGCCCGCATCGGCGAGGCCCGCGTCAGCCTGCCCGGCGGCTGCGCCATCGGCACCCGCCCCGTGGACCTGCACCTCACCGGCCTGGAAGCGATGGGCGCCGCGATCCGGCTGGAGGGCGGCTACATCCACGCCTCCGTCCAGGGCCGGCTGCACGGCGCCGAGATCAAGCTCCCCTTCGCGAGCGTGGGCGCGACCGAGAACCTGCTCATGGCCGCCGCCCTCGCCGACGGGCGCACGCTGCTGTCCAACGCCGCGCGCGAGCCGGAGATCGGCGACCTCGCGGCGTGCCTCATCGCCATGGGCGCGCGCATCGAGGGCATCGGCAGCGACCGGCTCGTGGTCGAAGGCGTGGAGCGCCTGCACGGCGCCGCCCACCCCATCGTCGCCGACCGGATCGAGACGGGCACCTTCGCCTGCGCCGCCGCCATCACCGGCGGCGAGGTGCTGCTGCAGGGCGGCGAGCTCGGCCATCTCGGCGCCGTCGCCCGCGCGCTTCGCGAGGCCGGGGTGGACATGGAGCAGCAGGACGGCGGGCTGCGCGTGCGCCGGCTCAACGGCCTGCGCGGCGCGGACGCCATGACGGAGCCCTACCCCGGCTTCCCTACCGACATGCAGGCGCAGTACATGGCGCTGATGGCGGTGGCCGAGGGGGCGGCGATGGTGACGGAGACCATCTTCGAGAACCGCTTCATGCACGTCCCCGAGCTGAACCGCATGGGCGCGAGCATCAACGTGCACGGCGCCAGCGCCATCATCCGCGGCGTCAAGCAGCTGTCCGGCGCCCCGGTCATGGCGACCGACCTGCGCGCCAGCGTGTCCTTGGTGCTGGCCGGGCTGGCGGCGCAGGGCGACACGATCGTCAACCGCGTCTATCACCTCGACCGCGGCTACGAGGCGATCGAGCAGAAGCTCGCGGCCTGCGGCGCGCACATAGAGCGCATTCCAGGGTGAGCATGGCTCAGCCGGCGTTACCGGCAAGCGGCCCTCCTGGGCTGCGGGCAGTGTTTCAGCTTGAGTGTCCGCGCAGGGTGGGCCGCGGACCGGCGGCAGCGATCACCGACGGCTGTTGACATGGGTCCCCTGTCCCGCGTCAGCCAGTCGGGCACGAGGCATCGCCGTCCCGAACTATCGAGACGTCAGCGCGTCAGACTGATGATCTCACGTGCCGCGGACGGGGAACGTGAACCGCAGCAGGTCCGCCCCGGCGTCCCGCGGAGGTGATGGCGGGTCGGTGCCGGTCTCGGTGCGGTCAGGTGCAGCGTGGGCGACGATAGAGGACGGGGCTGCGCGGGGTTGGGTCGCGCTGGCGCACAGCGCCTCGATATCCCGGGGCGTGCGGCGCTGCCAGGGATGGGCGCCGAGGGTGACGGCGATGCCGAGGTCGCGGCAGATATCGGCGATGACCTCCGCGACGGGACGGCCGTCGATCTCGTCCTCGAGGTCGGGCGCGTCCAGCCGCTCGGACAACTCGGCCCCCAGCGCCTCGGCCTCGGCGCCGCTCACGGTGCGCTGGATAACGTCCTCCACCTCGCGGATGATCCGCCGGCGCGCGGCGGCGCGATCCCGGCTGGAACCGGTGGCAGCGCGCGGCGGCAGCGGCTCGGCGACCTTGCGCGCGAGGGCGACCGTGCGGCGGACGGCGCGGGAGATGCGGTCGAACGCGGCCGCGGCGTCGAGCGCGGCCGTCGCGTCCGGACCATCAGCCGGCTCCGCGGGATCAGCCTGGGCCGTAGCATGTTGATGGACCGCGCGGGCGAGGTCGATGCCCATGTCGATGAGCTCGTGCAGCACCCGGCGGTAGTACAATGCGTCCTCGGCCTGCTGGTCGGCTTGGTCGGCTTGGTCGGCTGGAAGGAGGTGTGCTGCGGCGGAGGACATGGACGGGTTAGCCGCTCTTATTCACGGGCATGGCAGCGATTCGTTGGCGGGTGTCGCGTAAGCTGCTGACTGCGTTTACGGATTGGGTGGCAAAACCATCCATTCACGCGATCACGCCGAGGCCACACCCGCCATGTCCGACGATACGGCCACGCCGTTCCTGGTTCCAGCCGTTGGTCGCAAGAAAGTCGCTGCGGCGTTCGATGGCGGCCGCATCACCTCCGATGGTGGCGTCCTGCTCTTGGC
>JBBSIT010000659.1:0-3207 GCA_038231995.1 Acetobacterales bacterium
ACACCTCTCGGTGCCCACCGTGTGCTTCAAGTCAGGGCTGCGGTGTTGGACGGGCGCTATGGCCTTGGCCAGCAGACCATCCAACTCGCGGTGTAGCGCCCCAGGTTTTTGACGCTCCCATCGTGCCTTTCAGCCCGAGCAGGAGCCGCCCGTCGGGCAGACCCAGGTCGTGGATGCGGATTCCGACGAATTCAGCCGGCGATTCCAACCGAAACCAGCCACCTGTTCCAAGCGAAGCCAGCCGGGCATTCCGATGATCCCAGCCGGGTGGCGGTGCGGGTCGCGAGCGGGGTGATTTGGCCTACCGGGTGGCCGCTTCGTCAAGCCTGGCCTTGGCGGCGCGCAGCTTGCGCATGCTCTCTCCTCTCAGTTCGAGGCGGTGTGCGCCGTGCACGAGCCTGTCCAGCACGGCATCGGCGATGGTGGGATTGCCGATGTGCTCGTGCCAGTGCTCGACGGGCACCTGGCTGGTGACGACGGTGGAGGCTCGGTCGTGGCGGTCGTCGATAATCTCCATAAGGTCGCGGCGCTGCTCGGCGGTGAGCGGGGTGATGGCCCAGTCATCCAGGATCAGCAGCTGCACCCGCGCCAGGCTCTTGAGCATGCGGGCGTAGCGCCCGTCGCCGCGGGCCAGGCCGAGCGCCTCCAGCAGCCGGGGCACGCGCTGGTAGAGCACGGAGCGGTTGTCGCGGCAGGCGCGGTGGCCGAGCGCGCAAGATAGCCAGGTTTTGCCGGTGCCGGTCGGCCCGGTGACGAGCAAATCCTGGTGCCGCTCGATCCACTCCCCGCCGGTCAGGCGCTGGAACAGGGCGCGATCCAGGCCGCGGGCGGCGCGGTGGTCCACGTCCTCGGGCGTGGCCTGCTGGCGCAGGCCGGCGAAGCGCAGCCGGGCGGCGAGGCGCTTGCCGTCGCGTTCCAGGGCCTCGCGGTCCACCAGCAGGGCGAGGCGGTCCTCGAAGCCGAGTTCGGCGCTGTCGGGCTGTCGTCGCTGCTCCTCGAGCGCCCTGGCCATGCCGACGAGGCCGAGTTCGCGCAGGCGCTCCGTGGTGGGGTGGGCGAGCATGGGGGTCCTCCTCAGTGATAGTAGCCGCCGCCGCGGATGTTCTCGTGCTGGACAGGCGGCGCGTCCGGCACGGGGTCGGGGCGGAAGGCCCGGTCGAGGCCGTTGCGCAGGATCAAGGCGATCGAGCCGTAGGATTGGGCGCCGATGTCGAGCCCGCGCTGGCACGCCGCCTCGACGCGCTCGGCGCCGTAGCCGCGCACCAGGCGCAGGATGCTCAGGCACGCCCGGAAGCCCTGCTCGGGGTGCGGCTTGGCGGTGAGGATGCGCTCGACCAGCGCCGTGGTGGCGGGACCGATCGCCGCGGCCTCGCGCAGCAGCCGGCACGGCGGCCACACGGCGGGGCGCCGGGGCGCGCTCGGCCTGTGGGCGGGGGTGGTGGTGGGCCGGTGCGGCCGCGGGGGGCGGCCGTGACTGGCGACACGGGCGCCGCGGTGGAACAGCTCGACGGTGTGGTCGGTGACGCGCGCCTCGATGGTCTCGCGCATCAGGCGGTGGGGCACGGAGTAGAAGTGCCCATGCACCTCGACGTGGTAGTCGAGGCCGGCCCGGCAGCGGCGCCACTCGGCATAGGCGTAAGCCTCGGCCGGCAGCGGCAGCAGCGTGTCGCGCTCGAGGCGCTCGAACAGCGCACGCCGGCTCGTGCCGAGGTGGCGCATCGGCCTGGTATTGAGATCCTCGACCAGCGCGCGGATCGCGCCGTTGAGTTCCGCGAGCGAGTGGAAGCGGTGGTGGCGCAGCCGGGCGAGGATCCAACGCTCGACCACCTGGACGGCGACCTCGACCTTGGCCTTGTCGCGAGGCTTGCGCACCCGGGCCGGCAGCACGGCGGTGCCGTAGTGGGCGGCCATGTCCTGGTAGGTGTGGGCTTCCCCCGGCTCGTAGCGGCAGGCGGCGGTGATGCCGGCCTTGAGATTGTCGCACACCAGCTGGCGGGCAACGCCGCCGAAGTAGGCGAAAGCATTGACATGGCAGCCGATCCAGTCCGGCAGCGCCTGGGTCCAGCGCGCCTCGGCGTAGGTCAGGTTCGATGCGCCCAGGACGGCGACGAAGACCTGCGCCGCGCGGACCTCGCCGGTGGCGGCGTCGATCACGTCCACGGTCTGCCCGGCATAGTCCACGAACAGGCGCTCGCCCGCCGGGTGGGCCTGGCGCATGGTGGGCGACAGCCGCCCCCGCCACTCGGCGTAGAGGGCGCAGAAGCGGCTGTAGCCGTAGCCCTCCGGTTGCCCTGCCCGGTACTCCTCCCAGAGCAGCATCAGGGTCACGCCGGGACGGCGCAGCTCGGCGTGGATGCGGGACCACGCGGGCTGCGGCCGGTGCGGCTCCGTCGTGAAGGGTGGCGTGAACAGCCTGCGCTCCAGCGCCGCGTCGTCCAGCTCGGGCGGCACCGGCCAGGTGATGCCGACCACGGCGGCGCGGCGCAGGTATTCGGCGACCGTGTAGCGGCTCACGCCCACGGCCGCGGCGATCTGATGGCCGCTGTGGCCGCACACGTGGCGAAGGCGAAGGACTTCTCGGACCTGACGCATCGGCAGTCTCTGGCCTGGCATGGCGCTCCCCGGTGTTGCTCAGGGGGAGACCGTGCCCTCGGTGGACGACTGCTCGCGAACCGCGCCGCACCCCTCACTCAGGGGCGGCTGGCTTGCCTCGGAATGGGTGGCTGGCTTGCGTTGGAATCATCGGCTGGTTTGCGTCGGAATGCCCGGCTGGCTTCCGTCGGAATACGCAGTCGTGGACGCCGTCGCGGTCGCCGATGAGGCATTGCCGGTGGCCGCACACGTCGAGCAGCGGATACCAATCCGAGCAGTTGCGCGCGAGGCGCGTCACCTCGAGGGAGACGATCAGGCCGACCTCGCCGAGGGCCACGCGCGCGACCAGCTCCCTAAAGCCCAGCCGGTGCGCGGCGGCCGCGGCGCTCAGCCCGAGATCGGCGTCGATGACCTCGACATCCGTCTCACGCCAGCCCAGGTCACGGGCGCGCTGGCGCAACGCGTATTGCAGTCGCAGACTCTCCTGGTTGGTCAGGACCTGGTGCGGGGTGGACTGGCGCACGTAGATCACCGCGCGCCGCTCCAAGTGGTGCGGTTGGACGAGTTCCGAGCCCATGGCTCACCTCCCGCAAGATGGCGCCGAGGTCCGATGCG
>JBBSIT010000660.1:0-3203 GCA_038231995.1 Acetobacterales bacterium
AAAGGCGCCATTACGCCGCGCCCGCCCACATCCAGCGCATGGGTGAACCGGCGCGTCGTGTCGTCCAGCCGGTCCAGCAAGCGCTCGGCGGCCTCGCGCAGGATGTCGGAGACCGAGCCGACCGTGGCGGCGGCGCGGTCGCGGTGCAGCCGCACGGCGCGGCGATCGAACACGGTGGCGTTGGTCATGCCCCGCATGTGCGCTCGCGCGATGCCGGCGCCAAGCGGGCTTTGACCGGCGGCCTCCCGACCGGATACGGTGGCGCGCTGCATCAGGGGAATCCGCCATGAACGCACCAGGCACCGCCGCCGCCCGCGCCGCCGCCGTCGGCGCGACGCTCGACCGCATCCGCACCATGGAGCGCGAGCAAGGCGTGACCCGCCCGGCGCTCGACGCAATCAAGGCCGAGATGCTGAAACTGGCCGAGAACGAGGCGCTGTTCCCCGCCGCCGAATTCCCGCCGCCGCCCGCGGGCGAGAAGGGCTCCCGCCGCTATCTGCTGCAGGAAGACCCGGACGGCCGCTTCGCCATCTACATCCTGAGCCTCAACCCGGGCAATTCGACCAAGCCGCATGACCACACGACCTGGGCCGTGGTCGTCGGGGTCGAGGGGCAGGAGCTGAACCGGGTGTACCGCCGCACCGACGATGGTGCGATGCCGGGCAAGGCGTCGCTGGAGCTGGAGCGCGAGGTGATGGTCGAGCCCGGCCAAGGCCTCGCGCTGATGCCGGAGGACATCCACTCCATCCACACCTCCGGCGACCAGCCGACCCGGCACCTGCACGTCTATGGCCTCGCGCTCGAACGGCTCGACGAGCGCCAGGGCTTCGACCCGAAGGCCGGCACCGTACAGCCCTACAACAAGGCGTTCATGGCCCCGACCGCCAACCGCTGATGCGGTCCATCGACGCGGCGACCCTGCGCGGCTGGATCACGGATGGCCACGAGCTGGCCCTGCTCGACGCGCGCGAGGAGGGCGAGTTCGGCGCCGGGCACCCGTTCTGGGCCGTGCAGTGCCCGCTCTCGAAGCGGGAGGCGCGGGTGGCCACTCTGCTGCCGCGCCTGGCCACGCGGATCGTCTGCATGGATGATGGCGGCGGCCTGGCCGAACGGCTGGCCGAGTACCTCGGCAGCCTCGGCGCAACGGATGTCTCGGTGCTGCAGGGCGGGGCGACAGCCTGTCAGGACGCCGGGTTCGTCCTGTTCAGCGGCGTCAACGTGCCGAGCAAGGCGTTCGGCGAGTGGGTCGAGCACCATTACGGCACCGAGAGCATCGACGCGCCGGAGCTGCGGCGCTGGCTGGATGACGGCCGCGACATGGTGGTGCTCGACAGCCGGCCGCTCGACGAGTTCCGCAGCATGACCATTCCCACGGCGCTCAACGTGCCCGGCGGCGAGCTGGCCTACCGCATCGGCGACCTCGCGCCGAACCCAGAGACCACCATCGTCGTCAACTGCGCCGGGCGCACCCGCAGCATCCTGGGCGCCGAGAGCCTGCGCCGCGCCGGCGTGCCGAACCCCGTGGTCGCGCTACGCAACGGCACGATGGGCTGGGAGCTGGCCGGCTACGCCTGCGACCGCGGCCGCACCGACCGCTTCGCCCCGGGTCCGCCCGCGACGGCCGGCGTGGCGCTCAAGCGCGCTCGTGCCTTTGCCGAGGCGTCCGGCGTGGGCGTGATCGGCCCGCTGGACCTGGCGCGGCTGGAGGAGGACCCGGACCGCACCTGCTACGTGCTGGACGTGCGCGACCCGGCGGAGTTCGCGGCCCTGCACCGGCCCGGCAGCCGCAACGCGCCCGGCGGCCAGCTCGTGCAGGCGACCGATACCTGGATCGGCGTGCGCGGCGCCCGCATCGCCCTGCTGGACGACGACGGCGTGCGCGCCCGCATGGCCGGCGCCTGGCTGCGGCAGATGGGCCATCGCGACGTGTTCGTGGTCGAGGGCGGCCTGGAAGGCGCCGCGGCGCCGGTCCCGCTGCCCGCGGACTCCGCGGGATCGATCGCGCCGGACGAACTCGCGGCGGACCGCGACGGAACCGTGATCGTGGACGTGGCCCGCAGCATCGACTACCGCGCGGGCCACATCCCCGGCGCGCTCTGGGGCATACGCACGCGCCTGGACCGGCTGCGGGACGCGTTGTCCGATGCGCGCCGGGTCGTCGTCACGTCGCCGGACGGCTTGCTCGCGCGGCTGGCCGTGGCGGAGCTGAAAGGGCTGACCGCGGCGCCCGTGCTGGCGCTGGCAGGCGGCACGCAGGCCTGGGCCGCAGCAGGACATGAGCTTGCGGCCGATCGGACGGCGCCGCCCGACTTGGAGTGCGTCGATTTCTATCTGCGCCCCTACGACCGCAACGAGGGCGTCGAGGCCGCCATGCAGGCCTACTTGAGTTGGGAGATCAACCTGATCGGCGAGATCGAGCGGGACGGCACGGTGAAGTTCGGTGCCTGAGGCTCTGCGCCGGGCTGGGCAGATGGCGGGCTGGATCGGCCGGGTCGCACTCGACGTGCTGCTGCCGCCGCAATGCCTGACCTGCGACGCGCCGGTGGATGCGCCGGGCCAGCTCTGCGCGGCCAGCTTCGGGCGCACGGCATTCATCACGGCGCCTTTCTGCGACCGCTGCGGCGCGCCGTTCGAGGCGGCGGGGCAGGGGAGCGCCACGCCGATCTGCGGGCCGTGCCAGGAGCGATCCCCGCCATGGCGCCGGGCCCGCGCCGCGCTGCGCTACGACGATCAGACCCGGCGCATCGTGCTGCCGTTCAAGTACGGCGACCGTACCGAGATCGCGAAGGCGCTGGCGCCGCACATGGCCCGTGCCGGATCGGCGCTGCTGCGCAGGGCGGACGTGCTCGTGCCGGTGCCGCTGCACCGCCTGCGCCTGCTGTCGCGTCGCTACAACCAAGAGGCGCTCCTGGCCCAGGCGCTCGCCCGGCTGTCGGGCCGGCCCGCCGCGCTGGACGCGCTGCGCCGGACCCGCGCCACCCAGCAGCTCGCCCACATGTCCCCGAGATTGCGCGACGCGGAGGTGGCCGGGGCATTCGCCGTGCGCCCGCGCCGGCTCGCGCGGATCGAGGGCGCGCAGGTGCTGCTGATCGACGACGTGCTGACCTCCGGCGCCACGGCCGGCGCCTGCGCCCGCGCGCTGCTGGCGGCCGGGGCGGCGGGGGTGGACCTGCTCGTCGCGGCGCGCGCGTCCGATATGATGG
>JBBSIT010000661.1:0-3200 GCA_038231995.1 Acetobacterales bacterium
CGGGCTGCACCGCGGGCAGCGCGATCTCGCCGAAGCCCCCACGCGGGCCGCTGCTGAGCAGGCGCAGATCGTTCGCGACCTTGCTGAGCTTGGCGGCAATGCGCTTGAGCACGCCGCTGAACATCACGAACCCGCCCATGTCCCAGCTCGCCTCGACCAAGTTGGCGGACTGCACCAGCTCGTGCCCGCTCAGCTTCGACAGCTCGGCGATGGCGAGGAGGCCGTATTCCGGCGGCGCGTTGATGCGCGTGCCGATCGCGGTGCCGCCCAGGTTGACCTCGCGCAGCAGGGACCGGGCCTCGGTGAGCCGCTGGATGTCCTCGCGGATCGTCACGGCGTAGGCGCCCAGCTCCTGGCCGAGCGTCATGGGCACCGCGTCCTGCATCTGGGTGCGGCCGAGCTTCACGACATGGGCGAACTCCTCCGCCTTGCCCTCGAACGCGGAGGCCAGGCGGTCGAGCGCCGCACTCAGCCCGTCGCAGGCGAACAGCACGGAGAGACGCACCGCGGTCGGGTAGGCGTCATTCGTGGATTGGCTGAGATTCACGTCGTCGTTGGGACGCAGGTGGGCGTAGTCGCCGCGGGCGTGGCCGAGCAGTTCGAGGCCGCGATTCGCCAGCACCTCGTTCATGTTCATGTTGGTGCTGGTGCCGGCGCCGCCCTGGAACACGTCGATCGGGAAATGCTCGGCGTGGCCGCCCGCCGCCACCTCCTTCGCCGCCCCGGCGATGGCGCGCAGCTTGTCCTCGGGCAGCAGGCCGAGCTTATGATTGGCGATCGCCGCCGCGTGCTTCACGAGCGCGAGTGCGCGCAGCAGGGTCGGGTAATGGCTGAGCGCGATGCCCGAGATCGGGAAGTTCTGCACCGCCCGCACGGTCTGCGCACCATATAGCGCGTCCGCCGGGACCTCTACGTCGCCCAGGCTGTCATGCTCGGTCCTGTCCTGCTTCGCCATTCCCGCCCCCCAATGCTTTGCCCGGACCGTAGCGCCCGGCCGGGTGGACGGCCAGCGCCGCGAGGGCATGAGCTGCCCGGGAGTGTGCGTGGGCGGGGTGCCGGCCGCATAAGCGCGGCGGCCAACCCGGGAGTGCCTATGCTGACCGAAGCGATCCTGTTCGTCATCCTGCTGCTCGCCGGACTGTCCGTTGCCCTGAGCCTGCTCGCGTGGCTCGCTGCCCGCCGGGCCGGGAACGGCGAGGAGGTGCAGCGGCTGCGGCTGCTGGTCGAGCAGGCGCTCGCATCGAGCCGCGGCGAGGGCGAGACGACGCGCGCCGGGCTGGCCGCGGTGGAGCGGGCGCTGAGCACCCGCGCCGAGGCGTCGCGGCTCGAGCTGCAAGGGACGCTCGGCACGCTGCATACCGCGCTGGTGCGCGACCAGGGCGACGCCCGCCTGCTGCTGGAGACCAAGCTGCGCGAGATGGGCGAGCAGGCGGCGGCCCGGCTCGCCGACATCCAGCGCGCCGTGCAGGAGCAACTGCACCAAGCGGTCGAGAAGCAGATGGAGACGAGCTTCCAGCGCGTGATCGACCAGTTCGGCCAGTTGCAGAAGGCGATGACCGACGTGCAGGCCGTGACCGCGCAGATCGGCGACATCAAGCGAATCTTCAGCAACGTGAAATCCCGCGGCGCCTGGGGCGAGATGCAGCTTCGCACGCTGCTCGACGACATCATGCCCGGCAACTACGAGACCAATCGCCGGCTGCGCGACGACAGCGCCGACGTAGTGGAATTCTGCATTCTCATGCCGGTGAAGGGCGACGTGCGCCCCGTCATGGCGATCGACAGCAAGTTCCCGACCGAGGATTACGATCGCCTGCTGCTCGCCGCCGAGGCCGGCGACGCCGAGGGCGAGCGGGTGGCGCGTCGCAAGCTGGAGGCGCAGCTCCGGCTGGAAGGGCGCAAGATCGCCGACAAGTACATCGTGCCGCCCGTTACGGTGGAGTTCGCCGTGCTCTATCTGCCGACCGACGGGCTGTATGTGGAAGCGGCGCGGATGCCGGGCCTGCTCGATGACCTCAGCCGTGCGCGCGTATTGATCGTGGGTCCCAGCCTGGCGCCCGCATTGCTGCGCACGATCCAACTGGGCTTCGTCACGCTGGCGCTGGAGCAGAACGCCAATCAGATCCGGACGCTTCTCGGCGCGACCAAGACCGAGATGGGCAAGATGGATGAGGTCTTGGAGAGGCTGGCGCGCCAAGCCGGCACGTTCGGCAAAACGATCGAAACCGCCCGCACTCGAACCCGCCAAATGAGGGGCAAGCTGCGCGCCATCGACGCAATGGAGGCGGAGCAGGCCAGCGAATTACTGGAACTGGAAGACCTGGCCGGCGTGCCGCTGGACGAGGATGCCTGACAACAAAAAGGGGCCCCGGCAGAACCGGGACCCCCACATTGTTCGACAGCGATGACTGCCGGACGTTGGTGGTTCAGCCCGCCGAGGGCAGATCCAGAGCAGGCATCCAGGTCACGACAGTCATCCGTAGCGTGGAACAATGAGACACTGGATCACCTCCTTTCGGTTGTTAATGGCGACACGGAAGGTAATGCTTGCATCCCGCGCCTGCAAGGGCTTTGCACCTGCCGGCGCCCGCCCGCGTTATGCCCTGCATCAGCAGCCCAGAGGAGGCCGACCTGCCCGTAGTACCCACACGCCGAACGGTCCTGACCGGCCTCGCCGGCAGCCTCGCCGCCCCATACGTCGCCCGTGCCCAGGATAGCCCACGTACTGGTTTCACGGTTCGCATCGACCGCGATATCGAGCAGCTCGACCCGGCGTTCCGCTCCAGCCCGCAGGACGGCAGCGTCATCTGGGCGGTGTTCCAGAAACTCGCCAAGTTCCTGCCCGGCAGCACGGACTGGCGGCTCGACGCGGCGTCCGACCTGCGCCAGGTCAGCGACACCGTGGTGGAGTTCACTCTCAAGCCCGGCCTGATGTTCAGCGACGGCTACGGCGAGATGACCGCGGACGACGTGAAGTTCAGCTTCGAGCGCATCGGCCTCAGCTCCGGCGCGGACCTGTCGCCCTATCGCGCGGACTGGTCCAACCTCGACCAGGTGGACGTCACCGGAACC
Organism: Acetobacterales bacterium; assembly: GCA_038231995.1. Taxonomy (GTDB): domain Bacteria; phylum Pseudomonadota; class Alphaproteobacteria; order Acetobacterales; family Acetobacteraceae; genus JBBSIT01. The sequence continues at coordinate 3,073 of JBBSIT010000661.1, forward strand.
CACACCGGGCGCATCGTCATGCGCAAGCCGACCGCGCATCTCTGGCGCATCGGCATCCTGGACGGCTCGGGCAGCATCGTCTCGCGCAAGGCGATGGAGGCCATGGGACAGCGGGCGCGGCAGAAGCC
>JBBSIT010000662.1:0-3166 GCA_038231995.1 Acetobacterales bacterium
GACCTGGACGACGACATCCGCGACCGGCCGGTGGCGGACATCATCGCCGACATCTGCCGCGACCTGGGCCTCGCCGCCATGCCGGGCACACGGCCCTGGAAGCGCCGCGGACCGGCCGAGCTTGCAGCGCTTCAGGCGCGGGCCGCCGCTCCCTGCGCCGCCCGGCCGCCGGGCGCGGGCGTGTGTCCCGGCCCGGCTGCTGACCCTGCTCCCAGCCTTGCCGCCGTGCCGCCGCCCCGCGGCTCACCGGTCGGCGATCCATCCTCCGGCCTGGCCTCGGGTCCTACGACGCCCTTGCTGAATGCCGCGCGCTTCCGCGGCAAGTGACGGACCCTCGGCGTCGGCTCCCACCAGGACCCGACATTCAAACTGAGACACTATCAAGGGCCGGCTTGCCGCCCCGGCCCTAGTCAAGGCTGGCACCGTCAGCTCCGAGCAGGTCCCAGCCCAGCGCCAGCACCTCGGCGGCCCCGCCGAAGGCGCCCTCGACCGCGGCGTTGACCTCCTCGGTCATCAGGTGCAGGGTGCGCTCGTATTTCGGGTTGCCGGGCTGGCCCTGCTGCGGCGGGACCACGCCGGCAACGCCCTCGATGCCGGATGGGATGCAGAGCTTCACGCCAGGAACTCCCGCAAGGCGCGGCGGTGGTGGCCGCGGTAGCCGCGCATCGGTTCGGCGGCGGCCAAGGCGTCCAGCACCGCTTCCTGCGTCGCCTCCGCCGCCGCCTGGAACAGCAGGTCGATGCGGGTCTCGGCCAGCACGCGGCGGGGGAGAATGTCGGCGCCGGGTTCGTGCGGGACGCGCTCCGCGGTGCTGAAGGCGAGGAACATGTCGCCGCTGCCGTGGCCCCAGAAGCTGCCGCACCAGGCGATGCCGGCGCCAGCGCGGACCGCCACGCGCCGGAGCTGGCGGTGCTCCAGCGGCACGTCCGTGGCGATCACCACGATCACCGACCCCTGCTCCGGCGCACTCCCTGCGCGCGGGTCCACCCTCCGTCCGTCCGGCAGGCGCAGGTCGCCGGCGCGGCCGAAATTCGCCAGCGCGAGCGCGCCGAGGTGGTGGTCCGTCCCGTCGAGCGCCAGAAGGCGGGAGGCGGTGCCGATCCCGCCCTTGAGCCCGAAGCAGCTCATGCCCGTGCCGGCGCCGACCGCACCCGACGCGAACGCCTCCGACCCGGCGGCAATCGCGGCTGCGGCATCGCTCCCCGTCACCGCCTGGGCCTGGATGTCGTTGAGGTATCCGTCGTTGCACTCCAGCACCACGGGGTTGACCGTGGAGGTGCGCCGGCCGATCCCCGGCTCCTCGTCCACGGCGTGCCGGACCAGGGCGTCGGCGCAGGCGGCGACGCCGAAGGTGTTGGTGAGCAGGATCGGCGTCTCGACCGTGCCGAGCTCCTCCACCTGCAGCAGCCCGACCGCCTTGCCGAAACCGTTCAGCACATGGACGGCGGCCGGCACCTCGTCGCGGAACAGGTTTCCGGGGTGCGGCAGGATGGCGGTGACGCCGGTGCGGACGGACTCGCCGCGGATCAGGGTCGCGTGCCCGACGCGCACGCCGGGCACGTCGGTGATGGCGTTGCGCGCGCCAGGCGGCAGGCTGCCGCAGGCGAGGCCGAACTCGCGTGCCCTCACGCCTGCAATTTCTGGTCGAGCGCGTCGCGCAGCCCGTCGCCGAAGACGTTGAACGCCAGCACCGTCAACAGGATCGCCAGGCCGGGGAAGATGGTGACGTGGTCGGCGACCCCGAGATAGGAGCGGCCGTCCGCCAGCATGGCGCCCCATTCCGGGGAGGGCGGCTGGGCGCCAAGGCCGAGGAAGCTCAGCCCGGCCGCCACCAGGATGGCGGTGCCGATCCGCAGTGAGGTCGTGACGATCACCGCGGGCAGGGTGCCGGGCAGGATGTGCCGCAGCACGAGGGTCATGCGGCGCACGCCGATGCTGCACGCGGCCTGCACGTAGAGGCTCTGCTTCAGCACGAGGGTGCTGCCGCGCACCACGCGGGCGTAGATCGGGATGCTGAATACAGCGACGGCGTAGATGACGTTGGCGACGCCGGGTCCGAGCAGGGCGACGACGGCGATGGCGAGCAGGATGCCGGGGAAGGCGAGCAGCACGTCGCAGAGCCGCATGATGAGGCTGTCGATCCAGCCGCCGGCGAAGCCGCTGACGAGGCCGAGCGCGACGCCGATCACGCCGCCGAGTGCTGCCGACAGGAAGCCCACCGCGAGCGAGATGCGAGCGCCCCACAAAATGCGGCTGAGGATGTCGCGGCCGTAGGCGTCGGTCCCCGCCCAATGGGTGGCGGACGGGTCGGCGAGGATGCTGTCGTAGTCCGGCGCCGCCGGGTCGTAGGGCGCGAGCAGGGGTGCTGCTGCGGCGGCGAGGACGATGAGCAGGATCACCAGCCCGGCGACGACGGCGGAGCGCTGGCGCAGGAAGCGGCGCCAGAACTCGCCCAGGGGCGACTGGATCTGCAGGGGAACGGCAATGGCATCGTCGATTTGGGCGCCGCTCATCGCAGGCGTATCTCCGGGTTCACCACGGCGTAGAGCAGGTCCACCACCAGGTTGATCAGCACGAACTCCAGCGAGAAGAGCAGGATCTCGGCCTGGATCACGGGATAGTCGCGATAGGAGACGCTCTCGACCAGCAGGCGTCCCAGGCCGGGCCAGGCGAACACCGTCTCGATGATGATGGCGCCGCCGAGCAAGGTGCCGAACTCCAGCCCGGTCAGGGTGATGATGGGGATCAGCGCGTTGCGCAGCGTGTGATGCCAGACCACGCGGCGCTCCGGCACGCCCTTCATGCGCGCGGTGCGCACGTAGTCCTCGGACGCTACCTCGACGTAGGCGGAGTGGGAGAAGCGGGCGAGGATGGCGGCGACCGTCACGCCGAGGGTGAAGGAGGGCATGACGAAGGAGCGCCAGTCGCCGTAGCCGCCGGTGGGCAGCCAGCCCAGGCGGACCGAGAACAGGTCGATCAGCAGCAGCCCCAGCCAGAACGACGGAAAGGAGATGCCGGACACCGCCAGCACCATGCCGAGCCGGTCCTGCCACTGGTTGCGCTTTACGCCGGAGACCACGCCGATCAGGATGCCGGCCACCGTCGCCCACGCCATAGCCACGAGCGTCAGCCACAGGGTCGGCATGAAGCGCTCGCCGATCTCGTC
>JBBSIT010000663.1:0-3155 GCA_038231995.1 Acetobacterales bacterium
CGCCCGCGAAGTTGATCCACTCCACGCCGAGTTCGGCGACGCCCAACGCCGTCGCCTGCTTCTCCACCAGCCGGCGCCGCTCCATCACGTAGAGCGGCAGGAAGTTGATGCCCTGGATGCGCGCGACCCGCAGGGCCGACGCCTGCGCCCGGGCCGGCCAGGCCAGGGCGCCAAGGCCGGCCGCGGCCAGCAGCCGCCTGCGCTCGATCAGCATTGCGGCAGCGCTCAACCGATTGCCTTCTGCTCCTGCATGGCCTGGGCCGCCGGCATGTTGAGCTTAAGCTTGCCGCCCTCGATCGAGGCGACGGCGTCGAGCGGAAGGAGATGGTGCTGCCCCTGCGCCGCCGGGTCCTTCTTGGTGAGCTTGATGGCCAGGTGATCGACGGTCCCGACATGCTGGCCGTCGGACCCGACGACCTCCATGTGCTCGGTGATTTGCGAGGGGTTTATCATAGGGCTGTCTCCAGGTTCGGGTTCTGGCGCTCTCTGGCGCGCAGGCTCTAAAGTCCACAGCCGGTGCTGGGTTTCACCCGTGCTGCGCACCTTAAGCAAGCACCTCCGGGTTGACGACGCTGCCGCGGTCGAGCGCGCCGTCGATCCCGGCCAGCAGGTTGCGCGCCATGGCCTCGGCCATGCGCGGCGTGCCTTCCCGGGTCAGCGCGGCGCTGTGCGGGGTGAGCACGACGTTGGGCAGGGCGAACAGGGGGTTGCCCGTATCGGGCGGCTCGGCGGCGAACACGTCCAGCCCCGTGCCGCCCAGGTGCCCGGCGGCGAGTGCGGCCGCCAGCGCCGGCTCGTCCACGATGCCGCCGCGGGCGCAGTTGATCAGGATCGCGCCGGGCCGCATCCGCGCGAGGCGGCCGGCGCCGAGCAGGCCCACGGTCTCCGCCGTGCGCGGGAGATGCAGAGTGACGACGTCGGCCTCGAGCAGCGCCGCATCGAGGTCGGGCGCTGGCTCGGCGCCGTCCGGGTCGGGCACGGCCGGGTCGTGCGCCAGGACGTGCATGCCGAAGGCGCGGCACAGCCGGCCGACCCGGCTGCCGATGCGCCCGTAGCCGATAACGAGGACCGTGCGCCCCTCCAGCTCCCGCGCGACCGGCGCCGCGCGGGCTGCCCAGTCGCCCCGGCGGGTGGCGGCGTCGTAGTCCATCAGCCGGCGCGACACGGCGAGCATCAGCATGAGCGCGTGCTCGGCCACGGCGCCCGCATTGGCCTCGGCCGTGATGGCGACGGGGACGCCGCGCGCGGTCAGGTGCGCCACGTCGATGTTGTCCGTGCCCACGCCATGCTTGGCGACCACGCGCAGGCCCGGCGCCAGCGCTAGCGCCGCCGCGTCCAGGATGCGGGTGCGGACACCGAGGGCATCGGCCCCGGTGAACCGGGGATCGCCCGGCCCGGCCAGCACGACGCGCACGTCGGGGCGCGCCCGCAGCACCGCCATGCCGGCCTCGTGGATCGCCTCGGTCAGCACGATGAGCGTCACTCCGGGCCGGCCGCCCAGGGATCGTAGCTGCCGAACGACCAGACGTGCCCCTCCAAGTCCCGGCAGGCATAGAGCCGCCCGCCATAGTCCTGATCCGCCGGGGCGATCACGATCTCGGCACCCTCGGCCGCGGCGCGGGCGTGACGCGCGTCCACGTCGGCGACTATGACATATACGGTCTGGGTGCAGCGTCCGCCGATGTCGCCCGGCATCGCCACCAGCGCGTCGAACTCGCCCTCGCGGCTGGAACCCAGCATTATCATGCCGCCGCCGAAGCTGAGCTGGGCATGCGCGATCGTGCCGTCCGGCCCGGGGACGACGAGGTTCCGCTCGAAGCCGAAGGCCCGGCACAGCCACTCGATCGCGGCTGGCGCATCGCGGTAGCGCATCGTCGGGACGACGGTGGTCGTGTCCGCTGTCCTGCCGGCCATGGTCGCCTCCCCCGTTCCCGCGCCGACGCTACCATGCGGGGACCGCGTGACAACCCGGCCGGGCTGGCGTTCAATGCCGGAAAATCGGAGGGATGGCTCGCATGAGGACCGGACGGATCGCCGCCGCGGCGCTGGGGCTGCTGATGCTCGCCCTGCCCGCGTTCGCGCAGCAAAAGACCGAGATCAAGATCACCCGGCAGCCCAGCATCATCTACATGCCGACCTACGTCATGGAGCAGCGGCACTTGGTCGAGAAGCACGCCGCCGCGCTGGGGGTTCCGGGCCTGAAGGTCGAGTGGCTCATCTTCACCGGCGGCGGCAACGCGACCGACGCGCTGCTGGCCGGCAACGTGGATATCGTGAACACCGGCGTCGGCAACATGCTGCTGCTGTGGGACCGCACCCGCGGCGGCGTGAAAGGCATCGTCGGCACCGCGGCGCTGCCGCTGATCCTGGTGACGCGCGAGCCGCGCATCCGCACGCTGGCGGACTTCACCGAAGCGGACCGCATCGCGGTGCCGACCGTAGGCGTATCCACCCAGGCGATCCTGCTGCAGATCGCCGCGGAGAAGCAGTTCGGCGCGGGCCAATGGAACAAGCTCGACGGCAACACGGTGCAGATGTCGCACCCGGATGCGGTCGTCGCCCTGTCCAACCCGCGCCACGAGGTCGCCAGCCACTTCTCCGCGCCCCCGTACGTGTTCCAGGAGCTGGCCACCGTGCCCGGCGCCCATGTCGTCACCAGCTCGCAGGATATCCTGGGCACGCCGCTCACCCAGGCTGTCCTGTTCACGACGCAGAAATTCGCCGACGCGAACCCCAAGATCGTGCAAGCGGTGCACGACGCGACGGCCGAGGCGATCGCCTTCATGAAGTCCAACACGCGCGAGGCGGCCGAGATCTACCGCGCCGGCTCGGGGGACCGGATGACGACGGACGAACTCGTGGCGATGCTCGCGCAGCCGGGCATGATGGATTTCCAGACCAAGCCGGAGGGCACGATGGTGTTCGCCGAGCATCTGTACAAGACCGGCACGCTCAAGACGAAGCCGTCCGCCTGGACCGACTACTTCTTTCCGGTCGGGCACGATCTCGGCGGGAATTAAACCGCGTCCAGTTCGAGACCCATAGTTGTTGTGCTTGGCTGCACGGCGGTCATTCCCATATGGCGGCTTTCTGGTGAAGGTGTCGTCAGAACTGATGTTACGAGTTGATCGTGAGCGCTGGGGTCAGACGCGGGC